>DETV01000072.1:29384-56697 GCA_002361775.1 Eubacterium sp. UBA3279 | reverse complement strand
GAGTTATGGAGCGTATATGCCCAATTTTGAGTAAAAGTAGAGGTGTTAGAGGGAAGAATTGGGCATGGGACAGGGAAGCTAAACGTATATGCCCAAATAGGAGTAAAAGTAGAGGTGTTAGAGAGAAGAATTGGGCATGGGACAGGGAAGCTAAACGTATATGCCCAATCAGGAGCAAAAGTGGAGAGATTTCAGAGAGTGTTTAGGCATGGATAAGGATGTTATAAGAAGTATTGGTGAATTATTCTGTCTATGGTTTCTGTATTTAGGGGATGTTCTGTGTTTTCGTAGGTGGTGATTAATTGGATGGTGGGAAGAATGTTAAAAGAGGCATATAGTTGCTGTTTTGAGAAGCAGTTTTGTATGTAGGAAGGATGTTCCATCATGCCAAAGTGTTCCCAGTAGTAATAGTAACCCGTTTTAGGATGGCGTATTGTGAAATCCGGATAGAGTGTTGCGGTGTTTAAGGTTAAGGGATTTTCATAACGGAAGGGGATTTTGTAGTGATGAAGGGCGGTGACTATCATTGATTCAGATTTAGAACGAACGAGGAGATTACAGACTGTCTGATGGATCAGTTTTTCGGGATGGGAAGGATTTTTGGGGTAGGGTGAATTCATCCAATCAGAAAGTTCTTTGGATAAAAGAGAATCATAGGATTGAAGAAGAGAACGGTATTCCGGATTTTTAAGTAAGAACAGATCAGAGATTCTTTCGAAGGGGAGTTTGTATTTTAAAATATGTTGGATGTTTTTCTGCTCTTTTAGTAAATCTTGCAAAAGTAGTGTTAAATATTTTTTGCGCGCTAATTTTTCAGCAAAGGCACGATTACTTTTGGGAATATATGTAGATTTTCCATTGTTAGAATAGTACCATTTGTAATAAGTTCCATTGTGAGAACAGATTAGTTTCCCGTCGGGAAGGGAAGAAAGTTCTTCTTTCGTTTGTTGAATCTGTGTTGCTAAATAATTTAAATGTTGTGTTTCGTAATTCATGGTATCTCCTTTTTTCAGTAGTGTTTTTTGTATTATATGCAAAAAGCAGAAAAATATACCAGTAAAGGAAAAATTTTTATGACGAATAGATACTTAAAATCCGTCTATACTTATGATAAAAGCTGTGAATATACAGCAAATTCTGGTATGGAGGGATTTTTATGTTGGGGATATGGATTGCAGTTTTATCAGGCGCATTAATGAGTATTCAGGGGGTTTTCAATACAGAAGTGACAAAGCAGAGCAGTCTGTGGGTATCTACAGGATGGGTACAATTGTCAGCATTTTTGGTGTGTGTAATTGCTTGGCTTTGTACAGGACGGGAGAGTATTGGAGCGTTGTGGCAGGTGGAGCATAAGTATACGCTGCTGGGAGGTGTCATTGGGGCATTTATCACCATAACTGTAATAAAAAGTATGGGAAGTCTGGGACCGGCACAGGCAACGATGCTGATTGTGATCGCTCAATTGGTGGTTTCATATCTGGTGGAAATTTTTGGACTTTTCGGAGTGGAACAACAGCCCTTTGAATGGAGAAAACTTTTGGGAACGGCAGTGGCTATTGGAGGAATTATACTTTTTAAGTGGGAATCATGAAATGAACCCTTGTAATTGGCGGGTAAATTAGGTAAAATAAAATGTGTATGCATGAGGGAACCTTAATGAGATCATTAAGGAGTGATGCACATGATAAAATTTATTTATAAAAAAATTATAGTTTTGTTGCTGATGGGCTTATTTGTGTTTTCTGGATGTGGAGATGATTCTGTATCACTTCTGAAGTCTTCCGAACAGGATATGGAGGAGAAAACAGAATCAGGAAATACATGGAAGCAGGCTGATTCGGAGGAAGAACAAAAGAAAACTGGTTTGGAAAGCACAGAGGATGAATTGAAGGAATCTGATGCGGATGGGGGAGAAGAGACAGAAAAAGCAGAAGACACAAAAGAAGTAGAAGAAGCTCCAAAAGCGGAAGATGCCAAAGAAGCGGAAGAGCCAGAAGGAACAGTACTGAACTCTGAATCAAAAGCGGAATCAGAGATGGTGTTTGTGGATGTCTGCGGAGCGGTAAATGTGCCGGGGGTCTACCAGCTTCCTGTAGGCAGCAGGGTATTTCAGGCTGTGGAGATGGCAGGAGGATTTCGGGAAGATGCGGAGAGGTATCTGATCAATCAGGCCGATATTGTATCGGACGGACAGCAGATTCGTATTTTTACCAGGGAAGAAGCCATATCTATGGAGATCCAGGAGGCAGTTCCGGGGAAAGTTTCTCAGGAAAATACCAGTGAGGAAGAAGCCAGGGTATCAGATCAGGTAAATATTAACAGAGCAGACAAAACTGTATTGATGACAATTCCGGGGATTGGAGAGAGCAAGGCGGAAGCGATTATTGCTTATCGGAATATCCATGGAAATTTTTCAAGTGTAGAAGAATTGATGCAGGTAGAAGGCATTAAAGAAAAGACATATGAAAAACTGAAAGATAAGATAACAGTAGATTGAGGAGTAAGATGATGGCGAAAAAGGTACTGGTTGTAGACGATGAAAAATTGATCGTGAAAGGAATACGTTTCAGCCTGGAACAGGATGGAATGGAAGTGGATTGTGCATATGACGGGGAAGAAGCGTTGGAATGTATCCAGAACAAAGAATATGATATTGTATTACTGGATCTGATGCTTCCGAAGATGAACGGTCTGGAGGTGTGTCAGCAGGTACGGGAATTTTCTGATGTGCCTATTATCATGCTGACAGCCAAGGGAGAAGATATGGATAAAATTCTGGGTCTGGAGTATGGCGCAGATGACTATATCACAAAACCATTTAATATTCTGGAGGTTAAAGCTCGTATTAAGGCTATTATGCGTCGTATGCAAAAGCCGGTACAGGAAGAGAAAACCCGTGTGGTGGAAGTGGGAGAATTAAAGCTGGATTGCGAAAGCCGAAGAGTATTCATCAATGGAAAAGAAATCAATCTTACTGCAAAAGAATTTGATGTGCTGGAACTTCTGGTGTTTAACCCAAATAAAGTGTACAGCAGAGAAAATCTGTTGAATATTGTATGGGGATATGAGTATCCCGGGGATGTGCGGACTGTAGATGTACATATCCGGCGGTTGAGAGAAAAGATCGAGACCAATCCCAGTGAACCTAAATACGTACATACTAAATGGGGTGTGGGATATTATTTTCAGGCATAACCGCAGGGAGCTGTCATTATGTGACAGCTCTTTTTTGCCTTTGATGCAGGGGAAAGGGACGTCTTGAAAAGACGCGTGATAAGAGGAAAACAATATGAAAATGAATTTTAAATTTTTTAAAAGCCTTAGATTCCGGATTATGATCATTTTGGTAATCATAGGAATTATTCCCAGTGTGGCGGTGGAGAAAGGAATTGTAAACAGCTATGAAGACCGGGCGGTATCTTTGAGAAGTTTCGGCGTAAAGAATCAGTGTGATATTCTGGTCAATCAGTTGATCAAGGAACAGTATCTGAACGACCAGAGTTCAGAGGGAATCAACAGTGAACTTACCATGCTTTCCAATGTATACAGTGGACGGATTTTGATTATTGATCAGGATTTTCGTGTGATCAAGGATACATACGATATAGACCGGGGCCGATACATGATATCCAAAGAAGTGGTTCGCTGCTTTACAGAAGGAAAAGAATCAAGTATATACGACAGGAAAAACAGATATATTGAGATGACACTTCCCATATATCAGGGGCTGGAGGAAAAACAGCAGGTATCTGGAGTCCTTTTGATCAGTGTTTCCACAGAGGAAATTGTGGCAAGTATTGAAATCCTGGAACAGAAAGGTCTGATGATTCTTCTGATCATCGCTGTTTTAGTGTTGGGGCTGGGATATGTGCTGGCAGGAATTTTGATGAAACCCTTTGCCAAGGTTACAAGAGCCATTGAGGATATTACCGATGGATTTCAGGATGAGAAAATATCTGTTCCCGACTATACGGAGACAGAATTGATCACAGATGCATTTAATAAAATGCTGGGAAGGGTAAAATCCCTGGATAATTCCCGACAGGAGTTTGTCTCTAATGTGTCCCATGAACTGAAAACACCTCTTACATCTATGAAAGTTCTGGCAGATTCTCTGGTGGGACAGGAAAATGTTCCGGTGGAATTGTACCAGGAATTTATGCAGGATATTGCAGAAGAAATCGACAGGGAAAATAAAATCATTACCGATTTGCTGACTCTGGTGAAACTGGACAAAAAAGCTGCAAATGTGAATATTGAGACCGTAAATATCAATGAACTTCTGGAATTAATATTGAAGCGGTTAAAACCTATTGCGGGAAAAAGAAATATTGAATTGGTACTGGAAAGTTATCGTCCGGTAAATGCGGAGGTGGATGAGACGAAGCTTACGTTGGCGTTGAACAATCTGGTGGAAAATGCAATAAAATACAATGTGGATGAGGGCTGGGTGAGAGTTTCTCTCAATGCGGATCATAAGTATTTTTATGTGACTGTGGCAGATTCCGGTAAGGGAATTCCCGAGGAATCTATTGATCATATTTTTGAGAGATTTTACCGTGTGGATAAATCTCATTCTACAGAGATTGACGGTACGGGACTGGGACTGGCGATCACCCGAAGCGCTATTATGATGCATCACGGAGCAATACGGGTGAGAAGTACAGAAGGAGAAGGAACTACATTTTCCGTGAGAATTCCTCTCACATATATTGGATAAAATTGAGGTGAACAGATTGAAAATAAAAAAATGGTATTTCCTTTTATTGGCGGTTCTGGCTGTTTTCTGGATAGGATGTGGCGAGGATACGGAAAAAAAGGGAAAATATAATATTTATTATGTGGATTACGATAAAAAAGTAATTGATTATCAGATTTATGAGCCTTCTTCAGAAGATACAGACACTATGATTCAGGAAGTGAATGAGAAAATCACGGCTAAAGATGAAAATGGAAGAGGAATTTTCCCCTCTGAGGTGTTTATTCGTTCCTGTGAAATTGACGGATATACCATTACGCTGGATCTTGGAGCGCAATACAGAAAAATAGAGCCGGTACACGAAATCCTGTGTCGGGCGGCGCTGGTGAAGAATTTTGTGCAGATTCCCGGAGTGAGTTATGTGCAGATGACAGTGGAGGGAGAAAGTCTTCTGGATTCCAGGGGAAATCCCATAGGCGCAATGGGCTCAGATAGTTTTGTGGAAAATTCAGGCAAGGATATCACCGCATATCAGTACATGGAATTGGATCTGTATTTTGCGGATAAAGATGGAAAACAACTGGTGAAAGAAAAACGCCCGGTGTACTATACCAGTAATTCTTCAATAGAAAAAGTAGTGGTGGAGCAGTTGATCCGGGGACCGAAAGAGGAAGGCAGTCAGGCAGTATTGCCGTCTTCTGTAAAGATTATAGCAGTTTCCGTGGCAGATGGGATTGCTTATGTAAACCTGGATCAGGCGTTTATCACAGAAGCATTGCCTATTCAGCAGGAATTGCCGGTGTATGCCATTGTAAATTCTCTGGTGGCTACAGGAAATGTAAATAAAGTGCAGATTTCAGTCAATGGAGACACGAAAGTTATTTTCAAAGAAAACATGGATCTGAATCAATTGTATCAATGGAACAGTGAATTGGTAAAGGAGGAAGAATGATAAAACGTCCTCTGTGTATGGCTGCTTTTCTGCTGATGCTTGGTATTTTCACGGCACAGTGGCTGGGGTTCTCCTGGATATGGAGAACTCCGGCAGGGCCTTTGCCGGAAGAATGGGCGGCCCGGGAAAAAGAAGTCCGGGGAAAAGGTCGGGTATATCGGCAGGAAGAAAAAACATTTTCAAATCAAATATGTACTTATCTGTATGTGGAAAAAACATATCTTTTTATAAAATCAAAAAAATATCCCATAAGAAATATAAAATGTAAATTGAATGATGTGGAGGAAGAACTTACAGGGAAAACTATAGTTTTTTCGGGAAAATTGACCCTTGTTCCACTGCCTGGAAATCCGGGAGAATTTAATCAGAGAAAATACGAGAGAAGAGAAAAAATTGATTTTTATCTGGAAAATACAAGACTGGAAAAGGCAGGGGGAGAAGAGGGGATAATCGCAAAAAGAGTGAGGCAAATCAGAGAGTACCTGGCAGGAACAGTAAATAAAATATTTCCTGACAGGGAAGCCGGATTGCTCCAGGCTATGATGCTGGGAGAAAAAAGTCAGGTGGAAGAAGAAGTGAAGGGGTGGTATCAGGCGGCGGGGATCAGTCATGTGATGGCCATTTCCGGACTCCATATGAGTCTGTTGGGAATGTCTTTGTGGAGGATTTTGATTCGCACAGGAGTCTGCGGCTGGGCGGCAGCGCTTTCTTCCGGGGTCATATTGGCCGGATATGGAATTCTTATAGGAAATCCGACTACCGGATTTCGGGCATTGCTGATGTTTGGGATTATGATGGGAGGAAAAATTCTGGGAAGGACGTATGACCTGCTTACTGCGCTGGGACTGGCAGGAATTTTGCTGTTGACGGATAATCCGGATCTGTTGTGGGACTGTGGTTTCCAGATGTCTTTTATGGCAGTATTGGGAATTGGCGCTTACGGAAAAAGCCAAATGAAGATTGTGGAAAAAAGTTGGGGAGAATTTCATGGAAAAACAGGTTCTTTGTGGAAAAGTCTTCTGATGGGATGGTTTTTATGGATATTTAGCCTTCCGGTAGTATTGTATTCCTTTTATCAGGTTTCTGTGGCGGGAATATTTTGTAATCTTCTGGTAATCCCTCTGTTGCCTCTTGTCTTGGGATCGGGCGGTTTTGCTCTCTTTTTGGGTCTGCTCCATGTGAAAATCGGAAGTCTGGCAGGGATTTTGGCCTATGGTATATTGAAAATCTATAGTTTACTGGGAAGATGGGCAGAAGTATTGTCCTGGGGAGTGTGGACTCCCGGACAGCCCTCCTGGGGACAGATCGTGGTTTATTATACCGCGCTTGCCGGGGTATGGTATGGGATGACAAGGAACTCCCGGATATATAAGAAAAAGTATCTGGTCTTGTTTTGTTATGTGTGTATGAGCGCAGGATTGTTGCTGATAATAAATCCTTCCGGAAGTCTCTCCGGAAAAATTACAGCTTTAGATGTGGGACAGGGAGATGGGATTGTTGTACAGAAACAGGGAAAAACATTTCTGGTGGATGGTGGAAGCAGCAGTAAGAAACAGGTGGGAAAGTATGTGATTCTTCCCTACTTAAAACAGCAGGGAATAGAAAAATTGACAGGAATTTTTCTCACACATACGGATGAAGATCATATAAGCGGAGCAAGAGAAGTGCTGGAAGAAGCCGGAAAGGGGTGGCTGGAAGTGGAATATTTGTTTATGCCCCAATGGATGAGGAAGACAGAAGAAGGAAAAGAACTGGAAAAACTTGGAAAACAATCAGGAGTAAAAACGGAGGGACTGAAAAAGGGGGATCAGGTGATTATGGGGAAAATGAAAATCAAGGTACTTTATCCGGGAAATGAGGATTTTTCTCAAAATCCCAATGGAGGTTCACTTGTCTTGTCCTGGGAAAGCGGAGGAGTAACAGGGATTTTTACGGGGGATCTGCCTTCTGAGCAGGAAGGAAAAATTTTATTGGATAAGGAACAATATAGTTTTTTAAAGGTGGGGCATCACGGTTCCAACAGTTCTTCTTCAGAAACATTTCTCGAGAATATTTCACCGGAAATCGCGCTTATTTCCTGCGGCCTGCATAATCGCTATCATCACCCGGGAAAAGAAGCAGTGAAAAGATTGGACAAAGCGGGAGCCGGAATTTTCCGCACAGACTTACAGGGAGCCGTCACTCTTCATATCAAAAAAGATGGAAAAATGGAAGTGGAGTGCTTTCGTGAAAAATCCCTTGCAGGCTGAGCGGGAGAACGGTATACTGTAAATGAACTGCCGGAATTTTCGGATCAAGGCAGAAAGGAGCGGATATGAAAAGTATTCTGGAAGATATTAAAAATCAGGAATTTAAACAGGTATATCTGTTTTATGGAGAAGAAGATTATCTGAAGAAACAGTATCGGGATAAGCTGAGTACTGCTTTGAACCCGGATCAGGATACCATGAATTTTTCTCATTTTGAGGGAAAAGGAATTGATGTGAAGGAAGTGATTTCTCTCGGGGAAACCATGCCTTTTTTTGCAGACCGGAGAATTATTCTCCTGGAAAATACAGGATTTTTTAAAGGACAGTGTCCGGAACTGGCAGAATATATGAGCAGTCTTCCTGAGTATCTGTGCATGGTATTTGTGGAAGAAGAAGTAGATAAGCGAAGTAAGATGTATAAAGCGGTAAAGCAGGTGGGCAGGGTTGTAGAATTTGCCGTTCAGGACGAGAGAACTTTGATGCGGTGGGTACTGGGAATCCTGAAGAGAGAAGGGCGCCAGATTACTCAGCGGGATATGGAATTATTTCTGTCCAGGACAGGAACAGATATGAGTAATATAGAAAAAGAGCTGGAAAAACTGATCTGTTTTACCATGGGAAGAGGAGTGATCACTACTCAGGATATAGAAGCTGTCTGTACTACCCGGGTAACGAACCGGATATTTGCCATGGTACAGGCAGTGGCAGATCAGAACCAGAAAAAAGCTTTGGAATTATATTATGATCTGCTGGCATTGAAAGAACCTCCCATGAGGATACTTTTTCTTCTGGCGCGTCAATTTAATCTGCTTTTGCAGGTGAAAGAACTTCAGAACCTGGGATTTGCCGGAAAAGATATTGCGGCAAAAACAGGACTTCAGACCTTCGTTCTGAAAAATTATACAAAATGTACGGGGCGGTATTCCATACAGCAGCTTCGCCAGGCGGTAGAGGATTTTACCCAGGCAGAAGAGGATGTAAAAACAGGAAAGCTTCAGGATGTGCTGAGTGTGGAATTGCTTATTGTGAAATATTCAGCAATGTAAAAGACATACAAAAAAGGACAATCATTGACGGGATGATTGTCCTTTTATAATATGCCTAATCAGCCGATATTAAGCAAGTGTGTTTACAGCTTTAGAAATGCGGGAAACTTTTCTTGCCGCATTGTTTTTGTGATATACACCCTTAGAAGCTGCAGCGTTGATAGCAGAGATAGCTGCCGGCAGAGCTGCCTTAGCTGCTGCTGCATCTTTGTTAGCAACTGCTGTATCTACTTTCTTGATAGCAGTTTTTACTGCAGAGCGGATGGATTTATTTCTTTCAGTTTTTGTTCTGTTGACAAGGATTCTTTTCTTTGCAGATTTAATATTTGCCATTTTATTGACCTCCAATAATCTAATACATAATTTTCATCAGGATCAGCCCAGACACGGACAGGCCAATCTAAACATACTCATATAGTTTAGGACAAAGCATCAGGTTTGTCAATAGATTTTCAGGGAATATTTCAGGAAAAAATGGAAAATCTAACAGAAAGAAGAAAAGACAGGAGAAATCATTTCCCTGAATGGAAAGGAGACGAAATATGCTTGGTTCGTATCGGATACGCACAGATCTTGCGGTGGAGAGTAAAGAGAAATTCGAGAAAGATAATGTGGAGATTAAAGGGGTTTCGATTCATGAGGAATATGAAGAGAGGCTTGACCTTCGTACTACCCTGGTGAAAATCGAAACAGATCACGGGGCGAGAGTGATGGAGAAACCTAAGGGAACATACATTACCATGGAAGCTCCCGATCTGATTGTACCGGATAAAGATTATCATCGGGAAATTTCCCTGGGTCTGGCCCGGCATTTGAGAGAACTGCTTCATCTGGAAGAAGAGAAAGCTGTATTGGTCGTGGGATTGGGAAATCGGGAAATTACGCCGGATGCGCTGGGACCTCTGGTGATCGGTAATCTGAAAATAACCCGCCATATGGTGAAAGAGTATGGAAAAGCAGGGATGGGTGAAGATAAGGTTCATATGGTGAGCAGTCTTGTGCCGGGAGTGATGGCGCAGACGGGAATGGAAACCATGGAAATCATCCGGGGCGTGATCAGAGAAACCAAGCCGGATGCTCTCATTGCCATTGACGCTTTGGCAGCCAGAAGTATGAAACGGCTGAACTGTACTATTCAGATTACGGATACAGGGATTTCTCCCGGATCGGGGGTAATGAATTACAGAAATGGCTTGAGTAAAGAATCTCTGGGAATTCCTGTGATCGGAATCGGGGTACCTACTGTGGTGGATGCAGCTACCATTGTCCATGATGCGATTGCTCATCTTCTGGACAGTCTGGAGGAGTCGGAGATGGAAGAATTTCTGAGAGAACTGATCACACCGGGACTGCACAGTATGTTTGTTACTCCTAAAGATGTGGATGAAACGGTGAAAATGCTCAGCTATACCATTTCCGAGGGAATCAATATAGCTATGAACCGGGTATAAAAGGAAGGGGTATATTTGGGAGATATTTCTCATATCTTTTTTAGTAGGGTTGTACCAGAAGGGGGAAATCCGGACTAGGAGGGATGAAATGACAAGATCAGAGAAAGTGATACAGGCGATTTTGTGGTGTGCTGCAGTCCTTCTTGGAGGGTATCTGGGAGCCAGGGGATATATGAAGCTGCGGGAAAATCCCCCGGAAATGTGTAAGGAGATATTGAGATGGACTTATGGGGAAACGGGAGAGGAATGTCTCTCCTGGTATCTTCCGGGAAGTCTTTATGAAGAAGGGGAAAATTCCAGTGTGATGGAACGGGTGTGGGTACGGATGCAGAAGGAAATTCCCCTTTTTACATATCTGAAGGAAAATGAGCCGGTGAATACGGTGGTAGAAGATGAAAGCACCTGTCAGGAGATTATAACTGCGAACGGGCAAACCATTACGGAACGACTGCTGGCAGAAAATCAGGGAAAAGCAGTTACGGAGGAAAATGAAAATGCCCGGGAAAATAAAGAAAGGGCAGAGGCGGAAAAAACAGAAAATGAAAATACGGAACAGGTGAATGAAGAAATAAATGAAGGAGCAGAGGAAATGGTGAAGGAAGAAGTTCAGTCTCAGATGCCGGCATGGACATCGGCGGTTGAAGTATCTCCGGTAAAAGATTTGTCCATGGAACAGCTCAGTGATTTTAATTATCTTCTCAATAATTTTTTTGTGGTTGATCCCAATACTACCATTGACAGCAGCCAGATGGATGCCGCTTCTTTATTGGGGGATGATCTGAAACTTGCCGAAGACGGTGAAAAACCGCAGATCCTTATATACCATACCCATTCACAGGAGGGATATGCAGATTCGGTAGAAGGGGATGAAAATACAAGTGTAATTGGAGTGGGAAATTATCTGGAGTCTATTTTACGTGATATATTTGGTTATCAGGTAATTCATATTAAAGATACCTTTGATATTGTGGACGGTCAGTTGGACAGGAGTAAGGCATATAATTATGCTCTTCCGGTGGTGGAGCAGGTATTGGCAGAAAATCCGTCTGTTGAGGTGGTGATCGATCTGCACCGGGACGGGGTGCCTGACGATAAACATCTGGTAACGGAAATCAATGGCAAGCCAACAGCTCAGATCATGTTTTTTAACGGATTGAGCAGAACGGTAAACAATGGTAATCTGGATTCTCTGCCCAATCCGTATATTTCTGATAATCTGGCATTTTCTTTTCAGCTATCGTATCAGGCGGCAAGATATTATCCACATTTTACCCGGTGTATTTATCTGAAAGGTTACAGGTATAATCTCCATGTACGTCCCCGTTCTATTTTACTGGAGGTGGGGGCTCAGACAAATACGGTGGAAGAAGCCATGAATGCGATGGAACCTTTCAGTGTGATTTTAGATAAGGTGTTAAAAGGGGAATGACAAACAGGAGAGAAACGTGCTATAATGAGGAGAATTAGATTGAAGGAGGTACAAAAGTGGCAGTGATCGATCAGAGTAAAGTTCGAAATTTCTGTATTATCGCACATATCGACCATGGAAAGTCCACTCTGGCGGACCGGATTATCGAGAAGACAGGGCTGTTGACAGAGAGGGAGATGCAGTCTCAGGTGCTGGACAACATGGAATTGGAGCGGGAGAGAGGTATTACCATCAAGGCTCAGACAGTGCGTATTATATATAAAGCAAAAGACGGAGAAGAATACATTTTTAATGTAATCGATACTCCGGGACACGTGGATTTTAACTATGAGGTGTCAAGAAGTCTGGCAGCCTGCGACGGAGCGGTTCTGGTAGTGGATGCGGCTCAGGGAATCGAAGCTCAGACACTGGCAAATGTATATCTGGCTCTGGATCATGATCTGGATGTGATGCCGGTAATCAATAAGATTGATCTTCCCAGCGCAGATCCGGAACGGGTAATCAATGAGATTGAAGATGTGATCGGTATTGAAGCGCAGGATGCGCCCCAGATTTCTGCTAAGATGGGATTGAATATTGAAGATGTGCTGGAGCAGATCGTAGAAAAGGTACCGGCTCCCACAGGGGATCCTCAGGCGCCTTTACAGGCTTTGATTTTTGATTCTGTGTATGATTCTTATAAAGGAGTTATTGTATTTTGCCGTATCAAAGAAGGAACTTTGAAAAAGGGAATGACGGTGCGGATGATGGCTACCGGAGCTACGGCAGATGTGGTGGAAGTAGGATATTTTGGCGCAGGTCAGTTTATTCCCTGTGAAGAATTGAGCGCAGGTCTGGTAGGATATTTTACAGCCAGCATTAAAAACGTAAAAGATACCCGGGTAGGCGATACGGTAACAGATCAGAAGCGTCCCTGCCAGGAACCTCTTCCTGGATATAAGAAAGTAAACCCCATGGTATACTGTGGCGTATATCCGGCAGATGGAGCCAAGTATGGGGATTTGCGTGATGCTCTGGAGAAACTTCAGTTAAATGATGCTTCTCTGTTTTATGAACCGGAGACTTCTGTGGCATTGGGATTTGGTTTCCGCTGTGGATTTTTGGGATTACTTCATCTGGAGATTATTCAGGAACGTCTGGAAAGAGAGTATAATCTGGATCTGGTGACTACTGCCCCCAGCGTTATCTATAAAGTGCATAAGACCAATGGAGAAGTGATGGATTTGACCAATCCTTCCAATCTTCCCGATCCGTCCACCATTGAATATATGGAAGAGCCTATGGTTAAGGCTGAAATTATGGTTACCACGGAATTTATCGGTCCTATTATGGATCTGTGTCAGGAAAGAAGAGGCCAGTATCAGGGCATGGAATATATGGAAACGACAAGAGCCCTGCTCACTTACCATATGCCTTTGAATGAGATCATTTATGATTTCTTTGACGCTTTAAAATCCAGATCAAAAGGTTATGCTTCCTTTGATTATGAGATGTTGGGATATGAGCGGAGCGATCTGGTGAAGCTGGATATTCTGGTAAATAAAGAAGAGGTAGATGCACTTTCCTTTATCGTCTTTGGAGGTTCTGCTTATGAAAGAGGAAGAAAAATGTGCGAGAAGCTGAAGGAAGAGATTCCCAGACAGCTTTTTGAAATTCCTATTCAGGCAGCCGTGGGAGGAAAGATTATTGCCAGAGAAACGGTACGGGCTATGAGAAAAGACGTTCTGGCAAAATGTTACGGCGGTGATATTTCCCGTAAGAAGAAACTTCTGGAGAAACAGAAAGAAGGAAAGAAGAGAATGCGTCAGGTGGGAAACGTAGAGATTCCACAGAAAGCATTTATGAGTGTATTAAAGCTGGATGAGGATTAAGGGATGAGAATCTTCCATAAAATATTGTGCTTCCATGTGCAGGATATTTTGTGGGAGGTTCTTATTTACTTAATGCAAAATGGGTATTGTAATATGAAAAAAGAGTTGGAATTGTATATTCATATTCCGTTTTGTGTAAAAAAATGTGAATATTGTGATTTTTTATCAGGGCCGGCAGGAAACCAGGCGCAAAGGGAATATATGGAAGCTTTGTTCAGGGAAATTGACAGGACAGAAAAGTTTGAAGACTATGAAGTTTCCACTATATTTATCGGAGGTGGAACTCCTTCTGTATTGCCGGGAGAATGGATAGAAGAATTGCTGGAAAAAGTGAGAAATCATTTTTCACTGAAAACGGATGGGGAGATTTCCATAGAAGCAAATCCGGGAACGGTGGATGAGGATAAACTGCGGTCATATCGACGGGCGGGTATCAACAGAATCAGTTTTGGGTGTCAGTCAGGAGATGACAGAGAGCTGAAAATGCTGGGAAGGATTCATACCTGGAAAGATTTTCTGGAAAGTTTTTCACTGGCCAGGGCAGCAGGATTTTCCAATATCAATGTGGATCTGATGTCGGGACTTCCCGGACAGAGTTTACGTTCCTGGGAGGAAAGTCTGGAAAAAGTGGCAAAATTGCATCCGGAGCATGTGTCAGCCTACAGTCTTATCATAGAAGAGGGAACTCCCTTTGCATTAAAAGAACTGGATCTTCCTGATGAGGAAGAGGAAAGAAAAATGTATGAGAAAACCCATGAAATTCTGGAAGGTTTCGGATATCATCAATATGAAATATCCAATTATGGAAAACCGGGCAGGGAATGCCGTCATAATATAGGATACTGGAAGAGAACAGAATATCTGGGGCTTGGTTTGGGGAGCGCTTCTTTGATTGGAGAGACGAGATTTCACAATACCGGAAAAATGGAAGCCTATCTTGCAAACAGCGGTAAAGTCGGGGAAATCCGGGAAGACAGGGAAGTTTTAACCCGGGAAAATCAAATGGAAGAATATATGTTTTTAGGACTGAGGATGTTGGAAGGCGTGTCGGAGAGGGAATTTCAGGAAAAATTTGGAACGTCTTTAACGAATATTTATGGCAATGTGATAAAAAAATATATCCAAATGGGTCTTTTGGAGCAAAAAGAAGACCGTTTGTTTCTGACCCGGCGGGGAATCAGTGTGAGTAATCCTGTTCTGGCAGATTTTTTGCTGGATTAAGTAATAAGGGTTGACAGGAACATACGTTTGGTATATGCTGACTATACGAAGACAGATGATATGTGGAGGTAACTGTAATAGCAGTTCCTTCCGGTTTAAGAAATCAAGGAGAATGAGGAGCATGGCAGCAGGCAATTCTGAGAAAAAATATATTAAGATACGGGGAGCTAACGAGAACAATCTGAAAAATCTGAATGTGGATATTCCCAGGGATAAGTTTGTAGTGCTTACAGGACTTTCCGGTTCGGGGAAAAGTTCTCTGGCTTTTGATACAATTTATGCAGAGGGGCAGAGAAGATATATGGAAAGTCTTTCTTCTTATGCCAGACAGTTTTTAGGACAGATGGAAAAACCGAACGTGGAGAGTATAGAAGGGCTTTCACCGGCCATTTCCATTGATCAGAAGTCCACAAACAGGAATCCCAGATCCACTGTGGGTACGGTGACAGAGATTTATGATTATTTTCGATTGTTATATGCCAGAATCGGGATTCCCCATTGCCCGAAGTGTGGAAAACCTATTGCGAAACAGACTGTGGATCAGATGGTAGATCAGATTATGGAACTTCCGGAGAGAACCAGGATTCAGCTTCTGGCTCCTGTGGTAAGAGGAAGAAAGGGACGTCATGAGAAGGTACTGGAACAGGCGAAGCGAAGCGGTTATGTGAGAGTATCTGTTGACGGGAACCTGTATGAGCTGTCAGAAGAGATTAAACTGGACAAAAATATCAAACATACCATCTCCATTGTGGTGGATCGTCTTGCTGTGAAGCCGGGGATTGAGAAGAGATTGACAGATTCCATTGAAAGTGTGCTGAATCTGGCGGACGGACTGCTGGTAGTGGATACCATGGATGGAAATTATATGAATTTCAGCCAGAGTTTTTCCTGTCCGGACTGTGGGATCAGTGTGGATGAGATTGAACCCAGGAGCTTTTCTTTTAATAATCCTTTTGGAGCCTGCCCTCACTGTCTGGGATTGGGTTACAAGATGGAGTTTGATGAAAGACTGATGATTCCGGATACCAGTTTGTCCATCAATCAGGGAGCTATTGCTGTGATGGGATGGCAGTCCTGTACAGACAAGGGAAGTTTTACCAGAGCTATTCTGGACGCTTTGTGTCAGGAGTATCATTTTGATCTGGATACGCCTTTTCAGGATTATCCCCGGGAAGTTCACGACATTCTTCTCCACGGAACCAATGGTCATTCGATAAAAGTATATTATAAAGGCCAGAGGGGGGAAGGCGTCTATGATGTGGCATTTGAAGGGCTGATCAGGAATGTGGAGAGACGATACCGGGAGACGGGATCGGATACCATGAAGCAGGAGTATGAAAGCTTTATGCAGATCACCCCCTGTCACGTATGTAAGGGACAGAGGCTGAAGCCGGAATCTCTGGCGGTAACGGTGGGAGACAAGAATATTTATGAGATTACTTCCATGTCCATAGCTTTGCTTACGGAGTTTCTTGATAATCTGAAACTGACACAGACTCAGGAAATGATCGGCAGTCAGGTTTTAAAAGAGATTAAGGCCAGAGTGGGATTTCTTATGGATGTGGGTCTGGAATATCTTACACTGTCAAGAGCGACAGCGACACTTTCCGGAGGAGAGGCTCAGAGAATCCGTTTGGCCACGCAGATCGGTTCCGGTCTGGTAGGGGTGGCCTATATTCTGGATGAACCAAGTATTGGTCTCCACCAGAGAGATAACGATAAACTGCTGAAGACATTGTGCCATCTGAGAGATCTGGGAAATACGCTGATCGTGGTGGAACATGATGAAGATACCATGCGGGCGGCGGACTGTATTGTGGATATCGGCCCCGGTGCGGGAGAACATGGTGGAGAACTGGTGGGAATCGGTACTGCGGAAGATCTGATGAAAAATGAAAGATCCATTACAGGGGCTTACCTCAGCGGAAAAGTAAAGATTCCTGTACCGAAAGAGAGGAAGAAACCGGCAGGCTGGCTTACTGTGCGGGGAGCAAAACAGAATAACCTGAAAAATATTGACGTGAAGTTTCCGTTGGGAGTACTTACCTGTGTGACCGGAGTATCCGGTTCCGGTAAAAGTTCTCTGGTCAATGAAATTTTGTACAAGAATCTGGCAAAGAAACTGAACCGGGCAAGGATGATTCCGGGAGAGTGCAGAAAGATTGAGGGGATGGACCAGTTAGATAAGGTGATCAATATAGATCAGTCTCCGATAGGAAGAACCCCCCGGTCCAATCCGGCTACTTATACGGGAGTATTTGATCAGATACGGGATCTGTTTGCCGCTACAGCAGACGCTAAGGCCAGAGGGTATAAAAAAGGACGCTTCAGCTTTAATGTAAAAGGGGGAAGATGTGAAGCCTGCAGTGGAGACGGAATTATAAAAATAGAGATGCATTTTCTTCCTGATGTGTACGTACCCTGTGAAGTGTGTCAGGGAAAACGGTATAATCGGGAGACACTGGAGGTAAAATATAAGGGGAAAAGTATATATGATGTGCTGGATATGACGGTGGAGGAAGCTATGAAGTTTTTTGAAAATGTTCCATCCATCAGACGGAAAATAGAGACTTTATACGATGTGGGACTGTCTTACATCCGTCTTGGCCAGCCTTCCACCACGCTTTCAGGAGGAGAAGCCCAGAGGGTAAAACTTGCCACGGAGCTTTCCAAAAGAAGTACGGGAAAAACCATCTATATTCTTGATGAACCAACCACCGGACTGCATTTTGCGGATGTACACAAATTAATCGAAATTTTGCGTCGGCTGGCAGACGGAGGAAATACGGTGGTAGTAATCGAACATAATCTGGATGTGATTAAGACGGCAGATTATATTATTGATATAGGACCGGAGGGCGGAGACCGGGGCGGTACAGTGATCGCAAAAGGAACTCCGGAGGAGGTTGCGGCAAATCCTGCTTCCTATACGGGACAGTATGTCGAAAAATACCTCTAAAAAACGCTTTCCATTTTCTGGGGAATTGTTTATAATGAGATGGAAAACGGAAGGTAACAGAACCGCCATCGAAGTTTGAAAGGGGATAAATATGGCATCAGCAGATATCGGAATTGATTTGGGAACATCCAGTATTCTGGTTTATACAAAGGGAAAAGGGATTGTGCTCAAGGAGCCGTCCGTGGTGGCTTATGATAAAGATGCAGATAAGGTAAAAGCTATCGGAGAAGAAGCACGTCAGATGATTGGAAGAACACCGGGAAATATTATGGCTATCCGGCCACTGCGTCAGGGTGTGATTTCTGATTATATGATTACAGAGAAGATGCTGAAGCACTTTATACAGAAGGCTATGGGAAGAAAAGCTTTTCGAAAACCAAGGATTAGTATCTGTGTCCCCAGCGGAGTGACAGAAGTGGAGAAAAAAGCGGTGGAAGAGGCTACTTACCAGGCGGGAGCCAGGGAAGTGAATATTATAGAGGAGCCGATAGCTGCGGCTATTGGGGCAGGAATTGATATTACCAAGCCTTTTGGAAATCTGATTGTAGATATCGGAGGAGGAACTACAGATATTGCGGTAATTTCTCTGGGAGGTATTGTAGTGTCTGCCTCCATCAAGGTGGCGGGGAATGATTTTGACGAAGCTATTATCCGTCATGTGCGAAAGGCTCATAATCTGTTTATCGGAGAGCAGACCGCAGAGGCTGTGAAAATTAAGATTGGAACAGCGTGTAAACGTCCACAGATTGAGACAATGGAAGTAAAAGGAAGAAATGTGATTACAGGTCTTCCAAAAACAGTAACATTGACTTCGGAAGAGGTAAGAGAGGCATTGCAGGAAAGTACAACAACGATTGTGGAAGCGGTTCACGGTGTTCTGGAGAAGACGCCGCCGGAGCTGGCAGCCGATATCGTAGAGAGAGGTATCGTACTTACCGGGGGAGGCTCTCTTTTAGATGGTCTGGAGGAAGTTATTACGGAACATACGGGAATTAATACCATGACTGCAGAAAATCCTGCCTGTGCAGTGGCAGAGGGAACAGGAATGTATGTGGAAATGATGGCAAAGTTAGGAAAATAGAATCGATATGCAGGATATACTCGAGGGATATGTAGAACATATCATTTTTCGAAATGAAGATAACGGCTACACAGTGATGAATCTGATGTCCGAGGGAACAGAGATTACCTGTGTAGGTATATTTGAATATATTGGCGAGGGAGAACTTCTGGAACTTCAGGGAAGCTATGTGGAACATGCTACTTATGGACAGCAGTTCAAGGTGGAATCCTACGAAACAAAGATTCCGGAAGATACGATTGCCATAGAAAGATATTTAGGCTCCGGTGCGGTAAAAGGCATTGGAGCTGCTTTAGCTGCCAGAATTGTAAGGCGGTTTGGAGAAGATACTATGCGAATTCTGGATGAGGAGCCGGAGAGACTGGCCGAAGTAAAAGGAATCAGTGAAAAAAAGGCGAGGGAAATCGCGGAGCAGGTGGCTGAAAAATCTGAGATGCGAAGCGCTATGATGTTCCTTCAACAGTATGGGATTTCAGTGGCTCTTGGAGTGAAAATCTATGGAAAGTACGGGTCCCGGGTTTACAGTGTGCTTCGGGAAAATCCTTATCAATTGGCAGATGATATTCAGGGGATCGGGTTTAAAATCGCCGATGAGATTGCAGGAAGAATAGGAATTCATACAGATTCAGATTATCGGATCAAAAGCGGGTTGTTTTATGTACTTTCCCTGGCAGCAGGGGAGGGACATGTATATCTCCCTCAGGAGGTACTTTTAGCCAGAGCTTCAGAATTATTGGGTGTGGAATCTTCCATGATGGAAAAGCATATTATGGATCTGGCTATGGATCGGAAAGTGGTTATTAAAGAAGTACAACGGGAGGGAGAAGTCCAGAGGATTATTTATGCCAGTCAGTATTACTATCTGGAACTGGATACTGCTCGCCGGCTGGCAGAATTGAATGTCCAGAATGATGAAGATGAATATAAGATACGAAAGCGATTGGAATTTATTGAAAAAAAGAATGAATTAGAGCTGGAGACAGAGCAGAAGAATGCGGTGGTTGAAGCTGTAAAAAATGGTGTTCTGGTGATCACCGGAGGTCCCGGTACAGGAAAGACTACCACAATTAATGCGCTGATTCAATATTTTGAACTGGAAGGGATGGATATTTTCCTGGCAGCGCCTACAGGAAGAGCGGCCAAGAGAATGACAGAAACCACAGGGTATGAGGCATCGACGATCCATCGGCTTTTGGAGTTGTCGGGAAAAATGGAAGAATCTTCTGCAGCGGCTCATTTTGAGAGAAATGAGGAAAATCCTCTGGAAGCGGATGTGATTATTATTGATGAGATGTCCATGGTGGATATTTCACTTATGCATGCGCTGCTTACGGCAATTCAGGTGGGAACCCGGCTGATCCTGGTGGGAGATGTAAACCAGTTGCCCAGTGTGGGTCCGGGAAGAGTTCTGAAAGATATTATTGATTCTCAGTGCTTTTGTGTGGTGCAGTTGAATAAGATTTTTCGGCAGGCAACGGAAAGCGATATCGTGGTGAATGCCCACAAGATCAATGGAGGGCAGGATGTACAGATTGACAATAAAAGTAAAGATTTTTTCTTTTTGAAGCGATACGATGCAGATGTGATCGTGGCGTCTATAGTATATCTGGTTCAGAAAAAACTTCCGCCCTATGTGGAAGCAAAGCCGTTGGATATTCAGGTACTTACTCCTATGCGGAAAGGGCTTTTGGGGGTGGAGCGGCTGAATGAAGTTCTGCAGAAGTATTTGAATCCGGCAGATAAGAAGAAAAGAGAAAAAGAGTATGGTTCCGGTTTGTTTCGTGAAGGGGATAAAGTGATGCAGATCCGGAATAACTATCAGTTGGAGTGGGAGATACGTGGAAAGTACGGCATACCTGTGGAAAAAGGGATAGGAGTATTTAACGGAGATATGGGAAGAATCCAGGAAATCAACTCCTATGCGGAAACTGTGACGGTTGTGTTTGAAGAATGCAGATATGTGGAGTATACATTTAAACAACTGGAGGAATTGGAACTGGCTTATGCGGTTACTATTCATAAATCCCAGGGGAGCGAATATCCGGCAGTAATTCTTCCTCTTCTTGGGGGACCGAAGATGATGATGAGCAGAAATTTGCTTTATACGGCAGTGACCAGAGCAAAACGATGTGTCACTGTAGTAGGAAGTGAAGTGACTTTTCATGAGATGATACATAACAAACAGGAAAAGGGCCGTTATACCAGTTTGAAGTTAAGAATTCAGGAAGTGGCACAGCCAGGGGAGGTATGAATAGAAGGTGGCAGCAGACTGCAGGAAAAGAAAAGTGGGAAAATTAGCAGAAAGATTGCTGGACTGGGTGTATCCAAGAAGGTGTGCATTTTGTGACGGGATTTTGGGAAGAGAGGAGATATATCTTTGCAGGTCCTGTCAAAAACGTATGCCTTATCCTGTGGGAGAACCAAGATGCAAGAGCTGTGGAAAGCCTTTGGCAGACAAAGAGACAGAATATTGTTGGGATTGTGCCGCTCATGAGCAGAGCTATGACAGAGGTTTGGGATTATTTTTATATGAGGGAGTTATGAAGGATTCCCTTATGCGGGTGAAGTTTCATGGGAGAAAAGAGTATGGGGAATTTCTGGGAAAACTGATGGTCAGATATGGTGGAGATCTGATCCGTCAGGTTCAGCCGGAGGTGATCATTCCCGTTCCTATTCATAAAAGAAAGCGTAGTGTCAGAGGATATAATCAGGCAGAACTTCTGGCAGACGAAATCAGCAGTGGGTTTTCCATACCCCTTCGGACCGATCTGGTACTGCGAAAAAAATTCACAAAAGCACAAAAAGAATTAAGCAGAGAAGACAGGAAAAAGAATCTGAAACAGGCATTTTATGTGGATGAAAAGGTGAGAAAATACAGAAAAGTGCTGTTGGTGGACGATATTTATACCACAGGAAGCACCATAAATATTATTGCGGCAAAGTTGAAACAGCAGGGGGTAAAAGAAGTGTTTTTTCTAACATTATGCATCGGAAAAGGGATGTGAAGACAGGGGAAAAATCTCTTTCAATAGTAAAAAAGTTATGGTACAATATAATATGTATGAGTACAGAGAAGTAAAGCAGGTGATAAAATGTTAGATGAAAAGAAAATCCGTTTGATGACAGAACTTGCAAAGTATGAGAAGCAGCATGGAAAAGAAGATTTGAGAATTGCAAGATATTATCGGAGTGATTATCTGGGCTTATCTCTTTTTAAGAATTTTTTTCTGGCAAGTATTGGTTATCTGGTAATTCTGGGACTGATTTGCTCATATTTTATGGCTGATCTGTTGGAAAATATTCATCGGATGAATATTTTGCTGATGGGAGTGGCTGTGATAGGAGGATATATTATCACCCTGACTGTTTATTCTGTGGTGACCTATACGATGCATTCTCTAAGATATTCCAGATCCCAAAGGTCTGTAAAAGAATATCAGCAGAAATTAAAACAACTGGAAGAATATTATGAAAAAGAAGATTTGTTAAAAAATCAAAAACAGGAAAGCAGGAGGAATCATTTATGACCTTGCTCTTGGAATTACGGGAAAAAATAAAACAGGTATATGGAAGATACAGTACGTTCCTTCTTCCGGCTTTAAAGTTTATCCTGGCATTTGTTTTGTTTAAAGGAATCAACAGCAGCCTGGGATTTTTGAAAGAATTAGACAGTATTTTTCTGTTATTGATTCTTTCTCTGATCTGTTCTATTATGCCTCTGAATCTGATGGTATTTTTTGGAATGTTTCTGCTGGTGGGCCAGTGCTTTGGTGTGGGAATTGAAGTGGCAGGCTTTGCCGTAGCGCTGATCCTTGTATTAATGATTCTATATATTCGTTTTACTCCTCAAGACGCGTTGGTTTTACTGCTCACTCCAGTTGCATTTAAGCTGGGGGTTCCCTGTGTGATACCTATAGGATATGGTTTGACAAAAAGTCCGGCTTCCGCTGTTTCTTCAGGATTCGGTGTGGTGGTATATTATTTTATCCAACTGGTCAGTCAGAATTCATCTATGTTGAAGGGAGCTGACGCCAAGGAAAGCATACAGAATCTGAAAGTGCTTTTGGATGGGATGCTCAAAAATCAGGAGATGATGATAAATATCATTGCTTTTGTGGCTGTTTTGCTGCTGGTGAATGTGATCCGGCGGTTGTCTGTGGATTATGCATGGCAGATAGCTATTTTTGCAGGGGCAATTTCTTATATTGTGATCATTGTAACCGGAGGAATTCTCATGGACGTGAAAAGTCCGGTGATTCCTTTGATTGCGGGGACAGTGGGAGCAGTGATCATTGCGGAGATTTTGGAATTTTTCCTGTTTCATGTGGATTACAGCAGAACGGAAACACTCCAATTTGAAGATGATGAGTATTATTATTATGTGAAGGCGGTACCGAAGATGAGTATTGCCAAAAAAAATGTGACGATTAAGACGATAGAAGAACCAGAGGAATCAGGTTTCCCGGAAGGGGGCGCAACAGAAGACATTTCTTCTTATCAGGCGGGGCAGGCAGGTCCGGTTCCCCAGGAAACTATTGCGTTTACCGGTATTCAGAAGCAATTACTGAGAGAAGAACAGGCGGGAGAAGTACCGGGAGAAAAAACAGGAGAGATTCCCCCGGTTCAGGTGGATTATGAATCCAAACTGGAAGAATCGTTAAAGGATTTATAGAATTAAAAAGATAATAGGGAAGGGAGTGAAAGTGTGAAATCAATGAAGATTTTTGAGTATCTGAGCGTTAAATTAAAGCTTTCTCAGATTTCTTTGCCGGTTTCTTTCGGGATAATTGATATTGTACAGATTTTATTAATTGCGATTTTTGTATATTATCTGATGGTTTGGGTGAAGAGTACAAGAGCGTATATGCTGTTGAAGGGAGTTTTGCTGGTCATTCTTTTCCTGATTCTGGCATCTGTTTTCCATATGGATACTATTTTATGGATCTGTAAGCAGTTGAGTGTTGTGGCGATTACCGGTGTGATTGTTATTTTCCAGCCGGAATTGCGCCGTGTACTGGAACAGTTGGGAGAGAAAAAGATGCTTTCCACACTTATTCCCTTTGATACCGGAAAAACGGTGGATGACAGAATCAGTGACAGAACGATAGGAGAGCTGATTCACGCAGTTTATGCCATGGGTGAAGTGAAAACGGGAGCCCTGATTGTTGTGGAACAAAATATTGTACTGAAGGAATACGAGAAAACGGGAATTGCCATTGATTCGGCGATCAGCAGTCAGCTTCTGATTAATATTTTTGAACATAACACCCCTCTTCATGACGGAGCGGTAATTGTGAGAAATGACAGAATTGTAGCGGCAACCTGTTACCTTCCTTTGTCTGACAATCTTGATTTGAACAAAAGTCTGGGAACAAGACATCGTGCAGGGGTGGGAATCAGTGAGGTCAGTGATGCATTGACCATTATTGTTTCTGAGGAAACAGGAAAAGTATCGTATACTATGGGCGGTAAAATTTATACCGGCGTAACACCGGGAGTTTTACGGGAAGAACTGAACAAGCTGAAAGCAAAATCAGGCTCCAAGGAAGAAAACAGCAAATTTAAAATATGGAAAGGACGGGGCAGACATGAAGAAAAAACTAACTAACAATCTTTCTCTGAAAATTGTTTCTGTCCTGGCAGCTATTTTGATCTGGCTGTTTGCTTCCAGCGCCAGTGATCCGGTGATTCGTGCGGATTATACCGTGAAAGTGGAAGTCACCAATGACGATTATATTACAGACTCCAACAAAACCTATCAGATAGATGATGATGATCGGGAAGTAACTGTTTATGTGAATGGAAAAACTTCTCTGGTGAGCAACAGAGAGAATGACATAGTGGCTGTGGCGGATATGCATCAGATTGTTGAGATGGATGAAAACGCAGATGTGGTTTATGTGCCGGTGCAGATCAAGCCTACCAGAGGAATAACCATGAAAAATGTGGATATATATCCAAAGACAATCCCTGTATCCATAGAAGATGTGGAGACAAAAGAATTTGTGGTAACTGTAAATACCACAGGAGTTCCTGCAAACGGATATGTGATCGGAGAATGTGAACCTGCGATGGAAAAAATCAGTATCCGTGGTCCGGAAAGCACTATCAATAAAATAAAAAGCGTGGTGGCTACGATCAATGTGACCGGTTTAAGTAATGACAGCAAGCGGTCAGCAAAAATCAGTCTTCTGGATCAAAATGGAGAGACCGTGGTGACAGAAGATGCAAAAGAATATCTGAATCTGATCGGTTTGAAAGATGATGGAACCATGGATGTGGATGTGGATCTGTGGCGGGTAGTGGATAATATTAAGGTTAAGGTAAGTTACAGTGGAACACCGGCACAGGGATATGAAGTGGATAAGATTACGACTACGCCGGAAACCATAGCTGTGGCAGGAAGTGAAGAGGCGCTGGTGAAATTGGCAGATAAAGGAAACACCATTGAAATACCTGCCAGTCTGATCAATGTTGAGGGAAGCAGTCAGGATCTGGAGGCAAATATTAAGCTGAATTCACTTCTGAAAGAAGAAGATGGATATAAAGTTCCTGAAAATATGACCCAGTCTCTGTTGGTACGGGTAAGTATCTTACCATACGGCAGTAAAGAATTTGAAATAGATACGGGAGATATTATTATCAGTGGTTTAGGCGATAATCTGAAGGTGATGTTCAATCAGGGCAGCGTGATCGTGAGAGTAAAAGGAACAGAGTCTGAACTGGAAGAATTGAAAACAAAGGATATTAAAGCGTCTGTTGATCTGACAGATAAAGTGGCGGGAGAATATTCCGTTCCTGTGTCTATTGGACTTCCGACAGGATATGAGCAGGTTGAGAACACATTAGTTACCGTTCAACTTGCAAAAACAGAAAATACAAGCGGCTAAAGGGGTATAGTATGGTAAAGCAAAAAATAAGAATAAAAAATCCTACGGGATTACATTTAAGACCGGCAGGGATTTTGTGTAAGGAAGCCATGTTGTTTCAGTCAGTAGTTACTTTTGAATTTGCAGGCGGGATTTCCAATGCAAAAAGCGTTTTGAGTATTCTGGGAGCCTGTGTAAAGTATAATGATGAGATTGTTCTGATCTGCGAGGGAGAAGATGAAGAACAGGCTCTGGAACATCTTGTGAAACTTATTGAGGATGGATTGGGAGAATAAAAAAGAATCTGCCGTAGAGATTTTGCTATGGCAGATTCTTTTTTTGGAAATAATGTTTCGCAGGCAGATAAGATTGTCCTCCGTTTTTTTCAGGTCTGATCTTCAAAGGAAAGAATGATAGGCTCTGTTGTTTTCAAAACTTCATAAGTAGAAGGATCTTGAAAATCCATGGCCACTTCCAAAGAAGTAATTGTTTCAATCTGATATTTTTCCAAATCATTCTGGAAAATCGTCAGTGTACCCACTGCCTTTTTTCCGGCGGGTACTTTTACGGAAAACAAAATATCCAGGGTACTGTCGTTGATGATTCCGTTGGTTGCAGATAAAACCAGATCATTGGTGCTGTCGTTGGTGATAGCAACCTTCCAGGCTTTTCCCCAGGTAGGATCATCGGCAAGTCCTAAAGACGTCATGGTTATTCCATCCTGCTGATAAACGACAGGACCTGTTTCCGGAGCGGGCTGAGAAACAATAGGGTTCTCAAAAGTAATAGTGAGAAGATCAGAGGTGTATCTGGTTTCGAAAGTCTCACTATCCAGAAAGAGTACTTTTGTCTGAATCTGAGATACCTTTTCAATGTGGTTTTCAGCCAGATCCTGTTCTGAAAATTCTATGCTGGATTCCAGATGGGAGTTGGCATTCAGATTCTCGCTGAAAGAAGACTCTATGACAGAATCATTGACAGAAGTATCTGTTAATTGCAGAATATAATTTTGGTCAGAGGAATTTTCCATTCGCACAGGCATGGAATGAAGAGATTCATCCCATGGAGAAACATATAAAGTAACGCCTTCCTGATGAAGAAGAAGGGAACCTGGTGTGGTGACTGTAATGGAAAGTCCGGTCCCTGCATCAGATGAAGCAGTTTCTTCCGGAGCAGGCGAGACATCCTGGTGAGAATCTTCCTGGGGAGTGGATTCTGCTACAGGAGTGTCCTGGGGGATTTGTTCGGCAGGAGAAGATTCCGGCTGATCGGTATCTGTCTGAGAATCTTCCAGACTTGCCTGAGGGGAAGAAACAGATTCATCCCCTGTTTTCTGACACGCCGCCAAAGAACAGGAGAGCAGCGTGGAAAATAAGAAGACAATAATTGATTTTTTCATATGAAACTCCTTTTTTGATGAAAATTTTTATTTTACCAGAATATAAGATGCTTTTATGACCTTACTATCATTATAAGAGGTGTATGA
>DETV01000072.1:0-29118 GCA_002361775.1 Eubacterium sp. UBA3279 | reverse complement strand
TTATAAGAGGTGTATGATAAAAAGTAAAACAGATTTGTGAAAAAATGTCGTGTTTTAAGGAAAACCATGATATAATTAACGCGAAAATGGAGTAACAGATAATTGAGACAGAAGAATAATAAAAAGGATGGATAGTAATATGTTAGAAAAATGTTCCTATGCAAAAAAATGCGGAGGATGCAGATATCAGGGAATTCCCTATGAAAAACAGTTGCAGGAAAAGGAAAGAAATATAAAAAAGCTTTTGAAATCTTATGGGAAAGTGCATACTATCGCAGGGATGGAGAATCCTTATCATTATCGGAATAAAGTACATGCTGTATTGAAACATATGCGAAATGGTGATGTGATCTCCGGTATTTATGAAGAGGGAACCCATAAAGTGGTACCGGTGGAATGTTGTCAGATCGAAGATCAGGAAGCGGATCAAGTGATTCAGACTATTCGAAAACTGGCAAAATCATTTAAGATAAAAATATATAATGAAGACAGCGGATATGGTACGCTTCGTCATGTGCTGGTGCGGACAGGGAGAAAAACGGGAGAGATGCTGGTGGTGTTAGTAGCCGCGTCACCTGTATTTCCTTCAAAAAATAATTTTGTGAAAGCTCTGAGAAAAGAGCATCCGTCAATTACCACTGTGGTGTTGAATGTAAATGACAGGAATACCAATATGGTGTTGGGAGATAGAAATATTGTCCTTTACGGAAAGGGATATATTGAGGATGAATTATGTGGATGCCGTTTTCGGATTTCCCCCAATTCTTTTTATCAGGTAAATCCCCAGCAGACGGAGTACCTGTATGGAAAGGCCATAGAGTTGGCCGGACTTTCAGGAAAGGAAAGAGTGATAGATGCCTATTGTGGGATTGGGACCATCGGTCTGATCGCTGCTTCAGGAGCAAAAGAAGTGATCGGTGTGGAATTAAATAAAGATGCAGTACGGGATGCGGTGGTAAACAGTAAAATTAATGGCATCCGTAATGTGAAATTCTATCAGAAGGATGCAGGAGATTTTCTGGTGGAAATGGCAGCTCAGGGAGAGAAGGCTGATGTTGTATTCATGGATCCTCCAAGAGCAGGAAGCAGTGAAGCGTTTATGAGTTCAGTGATACAGATGGGACCGGAGAAAGTGGTATATATTTCCTGTAATCCCCAGACACTGGCTCGTGATCTGGAGTATTTTACAAAGAATGGGTATCAGGCGAAAGGAATCTGGCCGGTAGATTTATTTCCATTTACCAGCCATTGTGAAGCGATCACCCTTCTTGAGAAAAAGAATAGAAAACAAGGGAGAAGATAAATGGAAAATGAAGTAAGTAACGTGAGTAAGAAAACAATTATTTATGTTATAGTTGGAGTACTGCTGTGCGTGATCGCAATCCTGGGTGTTTTAATGGCGGTAGCCTTTGGAAAAACTAATAGTATGGTAAAGAAGAATCAGGAGTACGCCAAACAGGTGAGAGAACTGGAGAAAGCCGTAACAGAAAAAGAGAAGACGATGGAAGAGAAAGAATCCTCTATAGCAGAACTGACAAAGAAAAATGAGGAATTAAATCAGACCATTGCCGGATATGAAACCCAGCTTGCTTCGGTAGAAGAATTAAATAATAAGATCAACGAGCTGATGAACAGCTATAATGAATTGCTGGGAGAACATGAGAAATCAAAAGCAGAGGTGGAATCTCTGAAAGCTCAGGTGGAAACACTGACCGCAGAGAAAGAAGAACTCTCTAAAAAAATGAAAAATATGGAGAGTGATATTGCGGAGGGAATCGTATACTGGGTAGAAGATGGAAATGCATACCATTCTTCGCCGAAATGCCCTATGATCAGTGGCGCAAGTGAAATAAAGAGCGGAACGATTGCAGCCAGCGGAAAAAATGCGGCGTGTATTTTCTGCGGATAAGAATTGCTTTCAATAAAAAATGCTGAGACAAAAGTCTCAGCGATTTTTTTTGTCCAGATTTTCTCTTACCAGTTTGGCTACTGTGCCAGACAGAAGGAAAAGAGCAATCAGGTTGGGAATAGCCATTAAACCGTTAAAGGTGTCGGCAATACTCCATAACAATCCCAGATCCATGGTTGCGCCAAGAATAGCTACCAGGGCATAAACTACCATGAAAGGTTTATTGACCTTGGAACCAAAGAGAAATTCAATACAACGGGTGCCGTATAATCCCCAGCCCAGAGTGGTGGAGAAAGCGAAACAGCAGAGGGCGACAGCAGTAAATAAAGATACCCAGTTTCCGTAGGTGGCAGTAAAGCCCTGGATGGTCAATTCTGCGCCTGCATCAATACCGTAGTTTACAGGAATACCGCTGCACAAAATGACCAGCGCTGTGGTGGTACAGATGACTATGGTATCGGCAAATACTTCAAAGATACCGAAAAATCCCTGTTTGATAGGGTCTTTCGTATCAGCCGCTGCATGAGCGATGGAAGCGGTACCGAGTCCGGCTTCGTTGGAAAAAATACCACGGGAAACGCCTTTCTTCATGCTGAGAAACATACTTCCCACCACACCGCCTGTAACAGCGGAAGGAGAAAATGCGCCTTCGAAAATAGATTTAAATACGCCGGGAACCCGTTCAATGTTCAGGAAAATAACGCCGAATGCCAGTATAAGGTACAAAAGAGCCATAAAAGGAATCAGTTTTTCTGTTACCCGTCCGATTCGCTTTATTCCTCCCAGTAAAACAAGGGCAACCAAAAGGGCGATCAGGATTCCCAGGATCAGATTCAGGGCAGGAAGCTGCTCTTTTGTGACAATCTGAAAATTCAGAAGGGCTGAATCAATGGCGGTGGTAATGGTGTTGACCTGAGTGGCATTTCCCGTACCGAAAACAGTAAAAATACCGAGAACAGAGAAAATAACAGCCAGCCAGTGCCATTTGGGTCCCAGACCATTTTTGATATAGTACATAGGTCCTCCCACCCAGTCTCCGTCTTTGTTTTTTTCACGGAAATGAACAGCCAGAGTAACTTCGGAAAATTTGGTACACATTCCCAGCAGGGAAGAAATCCACATCCAAAAAACGGCTCCCGGTCCGCCGATGGCGATAGCGCCGGCTACACCGGCAATATTTCCAGTTCCCACAGTTGCGGCAAGCGCTGTGCAGACTGCCTGGAAAGGGGTGATTGCTCCGTCAGAAGCTTCTTTTTTGTGGAAGATTCGTCCGATAGTTACTTTAAATGTGTAACCGAATTTTCTGAATTGCAGAAAGCGGGTGCGAAAACTGAGCAGTAATCCCACGCCTATGATGCAGATCATGGCAGGAATGCCCCAGACAAAACTGTTGATCGCATCATTAATTGATTTGATTGTCTCTAACATCATATAAATTCATCCTTTTTATACATTTACTAATTATGATAGCATGAATGAAGGAAAAAGTATAGAAAGTTTTTGAGAAAGCTTCATTATGTACAAAGGAAAAAGGGAATGCTATAATAGGTACAAAGTTAATTTTATGAAAATTCAGGGAGGACGGGTATGAAATTTACATTAAAAGATGATGGAAAGAGAATATTTCTGGTAACTTTAGGAGCGATTATCTATGCCTTCAATATGAAAAGCTTTGTGAAGGCGGGAAATATGATTCCGGGGGGACTCTCCGGTATCACCGTATTGATTCAGCAGATCGGAATAGGATTTTTAGGGATTGTATTGCCCTATTCCCTTGTGAACCTGGTTTTGAACGCCATACCTATTCTGGTGGGGATTCATTTTATCGGAAAAAAATTCACATTGTACAGTTGCTATATGATTGTGTTATCCAGTATTTTGACAGATGTGATACCTGTGACGCCCATCACTTATGACTGGCCGTTGATTGCTGTTTTTGGAGGTCTGATCAACGGTTTTGCCATTAGTCTTTGCCTTATGGCAAAGGCCAGCAGCGGCGGTCTTGATTTTATTACTATTTTTCTTTCTAATAAAAAAAATATTGATGCATGGAATTATGTGTTGCTTTTGAACGGAATTATTATTTCTATTGCCGGTTTCCTTTTTGGATGGAACAGAGCATTGTATTCCATTATCTATCAGTTTGCCAGCACCCAGATCGTGCATATGATGTACAGAAAACACAGACAGCATACCTTGCTGATCATTACCAATCATGCAAAAGAGGTATATGAGACAATATCTGCCTGCACAAATCATGGAGCCACTGTTTTTAAGGGAATGGGAACGTATGAAAATGAGGAACGGGATATGGTTTATTCGGTAGTGTCCAGCGATGAGGTGAAAATGGTTTTGAAAAATGTGAAAGAAGCGGATCCCAGGGCATTTATAAATACCATACAGACAGATGCGATAGAAGGAAGATTCCAGGTCAGACAGGAAGATTAAGGTGACAAATTCCCGGTTTTTCGTTATAATGAATTTATGTGTCTTTGGACATAAATATGACAACTTAAAGGTGGTTTACAGAATATGAAAAATGAATTATTTTCCATAGGTCCATTTACTGTATATGGATATGGTCTGATGATTGCAATTGGAATTATTGCAGCGTATTTGTCCGGAGAGTATAGGGCAAAAAAATACAATCTGGATTCTGAGAGAATTTTCAGTATTGTGATCTGGTCAGTGGCAGGAGGATTTCTGGGGGCTAAAATTTTGTATATTTTAACTCAGTTAAAAGAAATCATAGAGAATCCCGGTTTGCTGATGGATCTGACGGACGGATTTGTGGTATACGGAGGAATTATCGGAGGAGTTTTCTCTGCTATGTTATATTGTAAAATCCGAAAGCTTCCTTTCCTGAAATATTTTGACCTGCTGATTCCCTCAGTGGCTCTGGCGCAGGGATTTGGAAGAATCGGTTGTTTTCTGGCAGGCTGTTGTTACGGACAGGAAACCAGTTGTCCTATAGGTATTGTATTCCATAATTCCGCTTATGCTCCCAATGGTATCCCTCTGATCCCTACCCAGCTAATTTCCAGCGGGCTGGATTTTCTTCATTTTCTTTTGTTGATCTGGTTTACAAAAAGGAAAAAAGGGGATGGTCAGGTAGCGGGACTTTATCTGATCTGTTACAGTGTAGGCCGTTTTATTTTGGAATTTTTCCGGGGTGACCTGATCCGGGGAAGTGTGGGAACTTTGTCCACATCTCAGTTTATTTCTATTTTTATCTGTATTGCGGGAGTGATACTGATGATAGTAAGAAATGGAAAATACCAGGCAACAGAAGGAGGAGAACAGGATGGAGGAAGCTTATAAAAGTTTTGCCCAGGTGTATGACCTTTTCATGGACAATATTGATTATCCATCATGGTGTGAATATTTGACCGGACTTTTGAGAGAATACGGGGTAAAAGATGGTCTTATACTGGAACTGGGATGCGGGACAGGAAGTATGACTCAGCTTCTTGCAAAAAAAGGTTATGATATGATCGGAGTGGATAATTCTTCAGAGATGCTGGAGATTGCCATGGAGAAAAAAGAAGAAACCGGGCAGGATATTTTATATCTTCAGCAGGATATGCGGGAATTTGAGTTATATGGTACAGTACGGGCAGTGGTAAGCTGCTGTGATTCCATGAATTATATTTTAGAAGAAGAGGAGCTCCTGGAAGTTTTTCGTCTGGTAAATAATTATCTGGATCCGGGGGGCGTGTTTATTTTTGATATGAATACCCCTTACAAATATGAAACGGTGATCGGAGAGAGTACCATAGCGGAAAACAGAGAAGAGGGAAGCTTTATCTGGGAAAATTATTTTGATGAAGAAACCCGGATCAATGAGTATGCATTGACACTGTTTATTCAGGAAAAAGAAGAATTATATCGGAAATACGAAGAGTTTCACTATCAGAAAGCATATGAGATCAAAGATGTGATCCGGCTGCTGGAAAAAGCAGGAATGGAATTTGTGGCGGTTTATGACGCATTTACCCATGAAATTCCGGGAGAAGACAGTGAGAGAGTACATTTGATTGCCAGAGAAAAGGGAAAGAGATTACAGGAGGATAAAAATGAGTGACTATATTGTAAGAGCAACCGCAGCAGATTCACAGATCCGTGCATTTGCGGCAACAACAAAAGATATCGTAGAATATGCCAGAAAGGCTCATAACACCAGTCCGGTGGCTACGGCAGCATTGGGAAGACTTCTAACAGGAGGAGCCATGATGGGAGTGATGATGAAAGGGGATAAAGATGTATTGACCCTTCAGATCAAATGCAGCGGTCCCATTGGCGGCATTACTGTGACTGCAGATTCCAAAGGAAATGTAAAAGGTTATGTTAATAATCCTCAGGTAATGCTTCCGGCGAATGAAAAAGGAAAATTAGATGTGGGAAAAGCTGTGGATCTGGGAGTTCTCAGTGTAATAAAGGATCTGGGCCTGAAAGAGCCGTACGTAGGACAGACGGAACTGAAAACAGGAGAGATAGCAGAGGATCTTACTTATTATTTTGCCAGCAGCGAGCAGGTTCCTTCTGCTGTGGGACTGGGAGTTTTAATGGAAAAAGATAACACGGTGCGTCAGGCTGGAGGATTTATCATTCAGCTTATGCCGTTTGCCAGTGAAGAGGTGATCAGTCAGTTGGAGAAGAATCTGGCAGAAGTTTCTTCCGTAACCGAGTTACTGGATCAGGGGTATACACCGGAGATGATACTGGAAAAACTGTTGGGAAATCTGGGACTGGAAATTAATGAGAAGACGGAGACAAAATTTTACTGTAACTGTGATAAAGTGAGAGTGGGAAAAGTATTGATCAGTCTGGGAGAAAAAGAACTGCAGTCTATGATCGACGAAGAAAAAGATGTTGAACTGAATTGTCATTTCTGCAATACCAATTATGTATTTAATGTTGAGGAATTGAAAGAACTTCTGGAATTGGCCAGGAGATAGGAAGAGAGGAAAGAATCATGAAACATGGATTTATCAAAGCGGCAGCGGGAACTCCCTGTATTCAGGTGGCAGACTGCATCCATAATACAGAGGAAATCCTTCGCCTTGTGAAAGAAATGAGCGCTCACGGAGCAAAAATCATGGGATTTCCGGAACTGTGTATTACCGGGTATACCTGTCAGGATCTGTTCTGGCAAAATGTACTCTTAGACAGCGCCAGAGAGAGACTTTTGTGGCTGGCAGATAAAACCAGGGAGATTGATGGACTGATCGTGGTGGGGTTACCGTTGGAAGTGGACGGTAAATTATATAATACGGCGGCAGTATTGAATCGGGGAAAGATTCTTGGTCTGATTCCCAAAACAAACCTTCCCAATTATGCGGAATATTATGAAGCCCGTCATTTTACTCCGGCGGATTCCGGGATTCGAAAAGTTTCTCTGGGAGATCAGAAAGATATTCCTTTCGGAACACAGCTTTTATTTTCCAGTCCTCAGATGGCTGGAATGAGTGTGGCAGTGGAAATCTGTGAAGATCTGTGGGTACCGGAGCCTCCAAGCATACATCATGCCCTTGCGGGAGCAAATGTGATTGTCAACCTTTCAGCAGGAGATGAAGTGACAGGAAAGGCTGTTTACCGGAGAAATCTGGTGAAAGGTCAGTCTGCCCGGCTGGTATGCGGCTATATTTATGCCACAGCGGGAGAGGGAGAATCTTCTACCGATCTGGTTTTTGGCGGTCAGAATCTTATCGGAGAAAATGGATGGCTTCTGGCAGAGGCCAATCGTTTTACTAATGAGACAATTTACGGAGATCTTGATATCCGTCATCTGATCACAGAGAGAAGAAAAATGACTACATTTCCGGGAGTAAAAACCGAGGGATATCTGAAAATATCATTTGAATTGGAAGAAGAAGAGACTGTATTGGAACGGGAATTTTCCAAAAAACCTTTTGTGCCGGAGAATGAAGAGGAACGAAAGGAAAGATGTAACGAGATTTTGACGATTCAGGCTATGGGACTGAAAAAACGTCTGGCCCATACCCATTGTACCAGCGCGGTATTGGGAATATCCGGTGGATTAGATTCCACGCTGGCACTGTTGGTTACAGCCAGGGCTTTTGATTATCTGAATATCCCCAGAAAAAATATTACGGCAGTGACCATGCCCTGTTTTGGTACAACGGACAGAACGTATAACAATGCCTGTGAACTTACCCGGAAGCTGGGAGCAACTTTGAGAGAAGTGGATATTAAAGAAGCAGTAACGCTTCATTTTCGTGATATTGGTCATGATATGGAGAAGCATGATGTAACGTATGAAAACAGTCAGGCGAGAGAACGCACTCAGGTTATTATGGACATTGCCAATCAGACCGGGGGAATGGTGATCGGAACAGGAGATTTGTCAGAACTTGCTCTTGGATGGGCCACATACAATGGAGATCATATGTCAATGTATGGTGTGAATGGTTCAATTCCAAAGACACTGGTGCGTCATCTGGTAAAATATTATGCGGAAACCTGTGAAGATAAGGAATTGTCCCATATTCTTCTCGATGTGTTGGATACCCCGGTGAGTCCGGAACTGCTTCCGCCTAAGGACGGGGAGATCGCACAGAAGACGGAAGATCTGGTAGGACCTTATGAACTGCACGATTTCTTCCTGTATTATATGCTTCGTATGGGGTATGAGCCGGAAAAAATTTACCGGATTGCCAGAAAGACATTTCAGGGGAAATATGAAAAGGAAGAAATCTATAAATGGTTGAGAAACTTTTACTGGAGATTTTTCAGTCAACAGTTTAAGCGCTCCTGTCTTCCAGATGGCCCGAAGGTGGGAACTGTGGCGGTGTCACCGAGGGGAGATCTGCGGATGCCCAGTGACGCCTGCGTGCGAATCTGGATGGAGCAGGTAGAAAAATTAAAACTCTGAGAAGAGAGCAGTGGGGCGAATAGAAAAAAAGTGATGATTTGGGAGGTTTTTGTTTTATGAGAGAGATTATGGAGCAGGCGTGTTTTCCACTGGATGCGGTGGAAGATTTGCTGGAAAAGGAAGAACTGCTGAAGGAAAAAGGATGTTGGGAAGTTCTTATGCAATTGGCAGAAGAAACTATGGAAGGGTATCCGGAGAAGAACCTGTTAAATGATAATTTGAAAAAAGCGGCAGAATGGGAGACAAAGACAGGGGTATCCAGATATACGCTGGAATTGTTTCTGATTCTCAGATGTTGGGAAATCGTCCGGGGAAAATATGAGGAAAAGGGAATTTCCATGGAGATTTATCAGGACACCCTGAAAGATATTACTTACAAACTGCTGGAATGCAGAGATGTATATGGAATTAACGGCACCTTTGTGGGAGAGTGGTATGGCGGCTTTTTTGATATGACCCGGTTTGCTCTGGGGCGTCTTCAGTTTGAGATTATGCCGTATCGGAGCGAGGAAGAATTTTCTCAAAATGGAGTGACTGTAAAAAAGGGAGATAAGGTGATCAATATGCATATTCCTTCCTGCGGTCCTCTGAAAAAAGAGGATGTGGAAGCAGCTTTGGATCAGGCGACAGCTTTCTTTCAGAAAGAATTTTCAGGGAAAAAACCGGCATTTGCCATGGGTTCCTGGCTGTTGGATAAAGATTTGATGAATTTGCTTCCGGAAGGAAATATAAAAGAATTCGTAAATCGTTTTACCGTTCTTGCAGCAAGAAAAAATCCCACCTTTGTAGATGGATGGCGGGTATTTGGAAGTGAATGGACGGAAAAATATGAGGAGCTGCCCCGTCGGACCAGACTGCAGAGAGCCATCGGGGACTATCTGCAGCAGGGAGGTACACTGGGGGACGGATATGGAATTTTTGTCCGATAAGGTATAAAAATACTTATAAAATTATTGCACTGTGGCTTTTGCCAGGGCAGATTTGACAGCTTCCAGAAGCAACATGGAAGTATATTTGTTGTCATCTTCATAAGTGATATTTTCTGTGGACTGGGTGGCGTAAATCTGTGAGGCGATGCTTTCCAGGGTGGGTTCCATAAGAGGATACATGGCAGTGGTTGTCTCGCTGAGATTGACCAGTTCGATAGAATTGATATGATTGGTATCTACAGTAACCTGAACGTCAAAACTGTTATCATTCAGTTCAATGGGGGTACTGTAAACCCCTGCTACATAGCGTTCCGGTTCTGTATTCTGAACAATAGGAGCAGATGTGGCCGTGTCTTTCTTTGGGCCGAACATGATTACCAGAAGGGTGATCATCAGAACTGCTAAAATAAGAAAGATGACAGTATAGATGATCTCTTTCATATGTAACACAACAATTTTAGTTTTGGAACTCATATACACACTCCTTTTCTGTGATGGTGATTATCCGGTGTATCTTTGTATATCATATGAAACAGTGGGAAAAATATGTCTCGAAAGAGAAGAAACAGAGGAATTTATTGTGAATATGAATCATTGTACTCTTTGCCCGCGAATGTGCGGAGTGGACCGCAGGGCAGGAGAAAAGGGATTTTGCGGCATGGATGGAGTGATGAGGGGAGCCAGGGCTGCTCTTCATATGTGGGAAGAACCGTGTATTTCAGGAAAAAAAGGATCCGGCGCCGTGTTCTTTTCCGGTTGTACTCTTCGGTGTGTTTTCTGTCAGAACAGAGAGATTGCAAACGGAGATTGTGGAAAAGAAATTTCCGTACAGCGTCTGACAGAAATATTTCTGGAATTGGAGGAAAAAGGTGCGGCCAATATCAATCTGGTAACGGCCAGTCATTTTGCAGTGCCGGTGAAGGAAGCATTGTTACAGGCAAAGCAACAGGGTCTGAAGATTCCTGTGGTTTATAATACAGGGGGATATGAAAGGATAGAAACTTTAAAATTTCTGGAGCCGGTGGTGGATGTATGGCTTCCTGATTTTAAATATATGGACAGTGAACTTGCCAGGAAATATTCTAAAGCGGAAGATTATCCACAGGTGGTAAAGGAAGCTCTGAAGGAAATGACAGGTCACAAAGACAGGTGTGTATTTGATGAGGAAGGTTATATTCAAAGCGGCGTGGTAGTTCGCCATTTGATTCTTCCGGGACATACCAGAGATTCCAGAAATATTCTTTCTTATCTCCATGAAACGTATGGAAATCATATTTATATCAGCATCATGAACCAGTATACCCCTCTTGCTCAGGTAAAGGATATAGAACCTTTGAACCGAAAAGTGACACCAAGAGAATATGAGAGAGTATTGGAATATGCTATGGAAATCGGAATAGAGCAGGGATATATTCAGGAGGGGGAAACGGCAAAGGAAAGCTTTATCCCCTTATTTGATTATGAGGGGCTATAAAAAATGAGGTGACTTATGGCGTTACAGTTTGTGACAGGAAATGCCGGTGCGGGAAAATCGCACCGGCTGTTTCAATATATTATCCGGGAAGCAGATCTGCATCCGGAAAAAAAATATCTGGTAATCGTTCCGGAGCAGTTTACCATGCAGACACAGAAAAAACTGGTGGGATTAAGTCCGAGAGGAGGAATCTTAAATGTAGATGTTCTCAGCTTTCAAAGACTTGCCTTTCGTGTTCTGGAGGAAACGGGAGGAAATCAGTATCCTGTGCTGGAGGAGACAGGAAAAACCCTTGTTTTACAGAGAGTTGTGCAGGAACAGAGAAAGAAACTGGGGGTTCTGGCAGGCAGCCTGAAAAAAACGGGAACAATAGCAGAGATGAAATCTCTGGTGTCGGAGCTGATACAGTATGATATCACCCCTGTTCAGGTGGAAGAACTGAAGGAGAAAACAGGAAAAAATCCATTATTGTCCAGTAAATTGCAGGACGTACAGGTGATTTATCAGGCCTTTGAAGAATATCTGAACCACAGATACATTACAGGAGAAGAAGTTCTGGACGTACTGTGGGAAAAAATAGAGGAATCTTCTCTTATGAAAAATTGTCAGGTGGTTCTGGATGGTTTTACAGGATTTACTCCTTTACAGAATAAGGTATTGAGAAAAATTCTCAAATTAGCTGAAAAAGTATGGGTGACAGTGACTCTGGATGAAAAAATATCCAGAGAGAAGATGAAAAGTCCTCAAAATCTGTTTCATATGAGCAGTGAGATGATGGAACGGCTGGAAAAGACGGCGAGAGAAGAAAATGTGGAGATATTGGAAGATATACAGGTCAAAGAAGGAGATAAGAGTCGTTTTGCCCAAACACCGGCTTTAAAATTTGTGGAAAGACATATCTTTCGGTATGGGAAAGCGCAATATGGTGAAAAACAGGAAGAAATTCAGATATTTTCCGCAGCTACTCCAAGAGAAGAAATGAAGGAAATTGCCAGGAGAATACGAAAACTGGTGCGGACCTGTGGATTCAAATACGGAGATTTTGCTGTTATCACAGGAGATCTCCCCACCTATGCGGTTTATGCCAGACAGGTGCTTGAACAGATGAAAATCCCCTGTTTTATAGATGAAAAGCATTCGATCATGATGAATCCATTTGTGGAATATCTTCGGGCAGGACTGCACATGATGACAGAAAAATTCAGCTATGAAAGTGTATTTCGTTATCTGCGGTGCGGTATGAGCAGTCTTACTTCCCACGAAACAGACCAGTTGGAAAACTATTGTATTGCAGTGGGAATCCGGGGATGGACCAGATGGAAAGAGTACTGGGTACGCCGTTACAGGGGAATGGAAGAAGGAAGTATAGAAGAACTGAATAAACTCAGAGAAAAGCTGGTGGATGAGTTAGGTGAATTTCCGGAAAAAATGAAAGAAAAAGATCTGACTGTGGAAGAGAGAACCAGAATTCTTTATGAATTTATCTGCCGGGGAAATATTCAGGAAAAGCTGAAGGAAAAAGAAGCGCAGTTTGAAAAAATGGGAGAGGCAGCGCTGGCAAGAGAGTACGATCAGATTTATGAGATTATCATGAAGCTTCTGGATAAAATGCTTCAGGTACTGGGAGAGGAGAAAATTTCTCTTGAAGAATATCAGCAGCTTCTGGAAGCAGGTTTTCAGGAGGCAAAGGTGGGAATTATTCCTCCTACAGCAGATCAGGTACTGGTAGGGGATGTGGAGAGAACCCGTCTGAATGATGTAAAGGTATTGTTTCTTGCAGGAACAAATGATACGGTGATCCCCAAGCGAAAGGGAAGCGGAGGAATATTATCGGAGGCAGACCGGGAATACCTGGAAAGTCAGGACATTGAGCTGGCGCCCACTTCCCGGGAAGCGATGTATATTCAGAAATTTTATCTTTATCTGAATATGACCAAACCTTCTCAAAAACTGATTCTGTCCTATGCCTGCACCAGTGGACAGGGCCAATCTCAGGGACCGGCTTATCTGATTCCCATGATGTGCCGTTTCTTTCCGGAGCTTCAGATAGAAAATATAGAAGGACAGGATATAGAAGAGGCGGAAGATCCTCTCTGGGCGGTGGAATATTTTCTGGAGGGACTTCACGATTCAGGAGAAGAGGAGCCATCCACTCAGTGGAAGGAATTGTTGAACTGGTATATGAAGCATCCGCAATGGAAAGAACGGTGTCTGTCCTGGCTGGATTCGGCTTTCCGTCAGAAACATCCGGATACCATAGGAAAAAGTGTGGCAAGGGCATTATATGGAACACAACTGGAAAACAGCGCCACAGAACTGGAAAAGTTTTCTGCCTGTGCATTTGCTCATTTCCTTCAGTATGGTCTGGAAATTTCTGAGAGGCAGGAATATGAGTTCAAAGCCATGGATATGGGAAATGTAATTCATCAGGCGTTGGAACAGTTTTCGAAGAACCTGAAAAAGCATCGTCTTTCCTGGAAAAATCTCAGTAAAGAACAGAGAGAATCACTGATCGATGAGAGTGTGGAGGAAATGATCCACGATTACGGCAATACGATTCTGGAAAGCAGCGCAAGAAATCGATATATGATCGTGAGGGTGAAACGAATTCTCCGAAGGACGGTATGGGCTTTGCAGGAGCAATTGAAAACGGGAAAATATGAGCCAGGGCGGTTTGAAATTTCTTTTTCCATGGAAGAACAGTTGGAATCCGTCAATTTTGATCTGTCAGAGGATGAAAAACTTCGTTTACGGGGGCGGATTGACCGGACAGACCGATATGAGGAAGAGGATAAAATATATGTGAAAGTGATCGATTATAAATCGGGAAATACCTCCATGGATCTGATCGCCCTCTACCACGGTTTACAGTTACAGTTAGTGGTATATCTGAATGCGGCTCTGGAGATAGAACAAAGAGAACATCCGGACAAACAGGTGGAGCCGGCGGGGATTTTTTATTACCATGTAAAAGATCCTCTTACAGAGGGAGATATTGACGATGATGAAGAGAAAATTTCTCAAAAAATATTGCAGGAATTAAAGGTAAACGGTTTGATTCGTTCGGAAAAAAAGATTATTGAAGATATGGACGGTACAATGGAACCGGGGAAAAAATCTCTTGTGATTCCGGTTGCTTATAATAAGGATGGAAGTCTTTCCAGCTATTCCCGTGTTGCCACCAGGGAACAGTTTCAGGCTTTGTCCGGGTACGTGAACGATAAAATAAAAGAAATAGGCCGAAAAATCCTGGATGGAGACGTACAGGTGAATCCTTACAAGATGAGAAAACGTACAGCCTGTGATTACTGCAGTTACCGGGGGATCTGTGGATTTGATGAACGGATTTCCGGTTACAGATATCGGAAACTACAGTTGTTTCATGATGACCAGTTGTGGAAATTGCTGAATGGGGAGGAGATAAATGGGAATGAACTGGACCAGAGAACAGGAACAGGTGATCAGACTTCAGAATAGAAATATTTTGGTAAGCGCAGCCGCCGGTTCCGGAAAAACAGCAGTGCTGGTGGAACGGATTTTAAATAAAATGACAAGAGAAGAAAATCCGGTGGATATTGACCGTCTGCTGATCGTTACTTTTACCCGGGCGGCAGCGGGAGAGATGAGGGAACGTCTCACCGACGCTATTGAAAAACGGCTGGAGGAAGATCCGGAGAATGAACATCTTCAGAGACAGCAGACGCTGATTCATAATGCACAGATCAACACCATCGATGGCTTCTGTTCTTATGTGATAAGAAATTATTTTCATACGATTGATCTGGATCCCGGCTACCGTACGGCAAATGAAGGAGAGCTGAAGCTTCTGAAAAATGATGTGGCCAGGGAAATGATCGAAGAACATTATGGTGAAGAGAATCCGGATTTTGAAAGATTTGTGGAGGTATTTGCCACCGGAAAAACGGATGAAGGAATTATTGACCTGATTTTGCGGCTTTATGAATTTGCCATGAGCAATCCCTGGCCAAAGGAATGGCTGGAACAGTGTATAAAGCCGTATCAGGCAGAAACTTTTGCCGAAATCCAGGAAAGTTCCTGGATGGAAAAACTGTGGGAAGACGTTCGCCGCTGTATGGAACAGGCAAAGGAACTGGAAGAGGAAAATCTGCGTCTGGTGAGAGAAGAAGACGGTCCCTTTTTGTATGAAGAAGCTGTGCTGGAAGATGAAAAGCTGTTGGATTGTCTGATAAACACCAGTGAGAGAGAAGATTTTGACGGCTGTGTACAGGTTCTTTCAGGACTGAAATTCAAAGCTCTTTCCCGGAAAAAATCAGATGTTTCAGAAGAGAAAAAGGAGAAGGTGAAAAGAAACAGGGAGCAATTAAAAGATCTGGTAAAAGGAATCCGGGAACGGTATTTTTATAAAGACAGTCAGGGGATTTTGCAGGAAATGCAGCTATGCCGAAAACCGGTGGAAGAGCTGGTGCATCTTACCGGGGAATTTATGGAGAAATTTTCACAAAAAAAACGGCAGAAAAATATTCTGGATTTTTCCGATATGGAACATTTTGCACTGGATATTCTGGTGAAGAAAGAAAATGGAACACTGGTATATACGCCGGCGGCAGAGGAATTTTCTCAAAGATTCGAAGAGATTCTCATAGATGAATATCAGGACAGTAACCTGGTACAGGAAACATTGCTTCAAAGCGTTTCCCGGCTTCGCCATGGAACGTATAACATTTTCATGGTGGGAGATGTAAAGCAGAGTATTTATCGTTTTCGTCTGGCCAGACCGGAACTTTTTATGGAAAAATATGAGACATATTCGAAGGAAGAAAGTGAATGCCAGAGAATTGATCTGCATAAGAATTTTCGAAGCAGAGAACAGATTCTGGCGGGAGTGAATTATATATTTGAACAAATTATGGGGAAAGAGCTGGGAGATGTGGAATACGATCAGGATGCCGCATTGTATCCGGGGGCTCAGTTTCCTCCCTATCCTCAGGGTGTAAACAGAGAATTTCCCTGTACTCAGGTGTGGATTGCAGCAACGGATAGCCGGGAAAATTCTGATGAGAGTGAAGAAGAACATACAGCCCAGGAACTGGAAGCTAAAATGATTGGAGAAAGGATTCAGAGTATAGTAGGAAAAGAATGGATTCTGGACAAAAAAACAGGGGAATACAGGACAGCCCGTTATCAGGATTGTGTGATTTTACTGCGTACTGTGACGGGATGGGCAGAAACATTCGTAAGTGTATTGATGGATATGGGGATTCCCGCCTATGCCACATCCAAAACCGGGTATTTCAGCGCTCCGGAAGTGGTGACGTTGTTGAATTATCTTCATATCTGTGATAACCCCATGCAGGAAATTCCCTTTACAGGGGTTTTGACCTCTTCTCTGGTTGGGTGTACCCCGGAAGAACTGGCAGTTATGAAAAATGAATTTCCTGAGAAAAAGATTTATGAATGTGCCTGGGAATATAGCCGGCTGGGAAACTGTGAAAAATTACGGAAAAAACTTCAGGTATTTTTTGAAAAATATCAGTTGATCCGGGAAAGGGTTCCGTATACGCCTATCCACGAACTGATTCAACTGATTTTACGAATCACCGGATTTGATCTGTACGCGGCAGCAATGCCAGGGGGAGAACAGAGGAAAGCAAATCTGGAAATGCTGGTGGAAAAAGCCATGGAATACGAAAGTACCAGTTACCGTGGATTGTTTAATTTTATCCGGTATCTGGAACAGCTTCAGAAATATCAGGTGGATTTCGGTGAGGTGAATGTTGCGGGAGAAAATGAAAATACTGTCCGGATCATGAGTATTCATAAGAGTAAAGGGCTGGAATTTCCGGTGGTTTTTGCCGCAGGAATGGGAAAAATGTTCAATATGATGGATGCAAATTCCGGGTTGGTCCTGCACCCGGATCTGGGAATTGGAATGACAGGAATTGAACCGGAACTGAGAATTAAAATCCCTACACTGATGCGCCAGGTGATTCAAAAACAAATACGGCTGGAAAATCTGGGAGAAGAATTGCGTATCCTTTACGTTGCGCTGACAAGAGCCAAAGAAAAACTGATTCTTACAGGAACAGGAAAAAGTATGGAGGACGAATTGGAAAAACTTTATGGATTGCGGGAGCGACAGGGGAAAAAGCTTCCCTATGGTATACTGGAAAACGCTAAAAATTACTGGGATTGGATTTTGCCTGCTTTAAGCCGTCATCCGGGAATGGATGAAATTTATATGGATCTGGGAAAAAATATTTTCAGGAAAGAATCTGATCTGTCCGAGAAAGTACCGATGCAGATTTTCCTGAAAAACAGCGACAGCTTTGTGGGAAGAGAATTGAAAAGGCAGATATCCGGAGAGATTCGCTATCGGGAATATACTCATTGGAAGGGAGATATGGTATACGATGAAACACTGGCGCTCCAGTTGGAAGAGAGATTTTCCTATGAGTATCCCTATCGATTTTTGCAGGAGATCCCGGGGAAAATAAGTGTGTCTGAATTAAAAGGCCAGGTGTTGGAGGGAGAAGAGGCAGTGGAAATGTTCCCGGAAGAAAAGGTGGAACCGCTGATACCGGAATTTATGCAAAAGGATCGGGAAGAATTAAAAGGAGCGGCACGGGGTACAGCATATCACCGGGTTCTGGAACATCTGGATTATTCCTGCGCAGATTCTCCGGAAGCAATTCGGGAGCAGATTGAGAGGATGAAAGAAAAAGGAAGAATCGATGAGGAGATGGCCCAGTCTGTACGGGAAAAGCAAATCTTCTGGTTTGTCACATCCCATTTGGGAATGCGGATGAAGAAAGCTGAGGAAAGACAAAAATTATGGAGAGAACAGCAATTTGTGATCAGTATTCCCGCCAACGAGAAAAATCCTCTGTGGGATATGAATCAGACAATTCTTCTGCAGGGAATTATTGACGGCTATTTTGAAGAAGAAGACGGTTTGGTTCTTGTGGATTATAAGACGGATTACGTGGAAAAGGGGAAGGAACAGGAACTGGTAAATAAATATCAGAAGCAGTTGTTCTACTATGCCAGAGCGTTGGAAAAACTGAGGGGAAAAAAAGTAAAAGAAGCTTATTTATATTCTTTTGGAGCGGGAAAAGCTCTGAAAGTGGAAATCTAAAAAATACAGTTTCATTTGTTTACAACAGCAAAAAAGTTTCATCATTTTTCAGAATAGAAATGGTGAAACTTTTTTTGCTCATATGTATTGACAAAACAATATTATACGACATATAATATTAAATATAAAATAATGTTAGACGAAAAATAATATTAGTCAAGAAAAGAGAGGAGAAAAAGGTGAGGATATGGTATTTAATACAGGCGCTGCTCTTTTAGATGCGATTGTTCTGGCAGTAGTGTCTAAAGATCAGGAAGGAACGTATGGATATAAAATCACGCAGGACGTCCGGCAGGTTATTGATATTTCGGAATCCACATTGTATCCGGTGCTGAGAAGGCTTCAAAAAGATGAATGTCTGATGGTGTACGACAGGGAATGTGCCGGAAGAAACCGGAGATATTACAAAATTACAGACAGAGGAAAAGCCCAGTTAAGATTGTACGAGACAGAATGGAAAAGCTATTCATCTAAAATTTCCATGTTGTTTGAGGGGAGGATTTGATATATGAAACGTGATGAATTTATGGCACAGATTGCCAGACTGCTGGCAGATCTGCCGGAAAGCGAAAGAATGGAAGCCATTCGCTATTATAATGATTATCTGGATGAAGCCGGAGTGGAAAATGAAGAACAGGCAATTGAAGAATTGGGAGATCCGAGAGAAATTGCAGAAAATATCAAAGCGGATCTGCAGGAAAATGATTTTTCCAGAAAACAGACGGTGAGTCATCCTCCAATAGAAAAAACGGAAAGAAGAACACAGTCAGAAAGAACAACAGGGACAGAAGAAAGATGGCAGACAGAAGAAAGTATGCAGATGTCGGGCAATATGCAGACAGGGGAAAAGACACAAAAGGGAAAGTGGATTTTGATCCTTATTCTTGTAATATTAGCGTCACCCATTCTTCTGGGGCTGGCAGGTGGACTTCTGGGAATGATATTGGGCCTGGGAGGAGCTTTACTTGGAGTTATTTTCGCCTGCCTCAGCACAGGAGTAAGTCTTTTATTAGGGGGAATTGCTTTGATAGTGAAAGGCATCTGGAATCTGTTTCATTTTCCGGCTCTGGGAATGGCCGGTGTGGGAGGAGGCCTGATCTGCGGAGCAGTGGGGATATTACTTCTGCTGTTGTTTGGATGGTTTACTTTCCAGATAATTCCCAGGATCTGGAGAACGTGTAAAATCTTTCTTTCAGGAAAAATTCAGAAATGGAAAGGGGGACGTAAAGTATGAAAAAAATAGCAAAAACATTGCTTACCATAAGCGGAGTATGCGGAGGCGCCGGAGTCATCCTCCTTATAGCAGGAGTAGCGCTGGGAGCCAGAGGAGATCAATTTTGGGAAGCGCTTAGTATCCAGTCATCTCAGATTCAGAAAAAGATCGCAGATATGGGAGATAATGAAGAAAAAAGGGAGAAAGAACTGAACGCAGAGAACTGGGATATTACAGTATGCTCCGGAATTGAGAAACTGGATATGGATCTGGGAGCCAGAGAAGTTTATCTGGAAGAATATAACGGAAAAGACATTCAGGTTTATGTGGAAAAAGAGGACCCTTATGTGCAGATAGAGCAGAAAAAGGACGAATTGGAGATTCGCATGAAAAAGAATTTTCTGAATGGATTAACGAACGGTTATCAGGTGAAAATTCTTATTCCTCAGGAGTATGCGTTTGAAGAGGTAGATCTTTCTATAGGAGCGGGAGCTGTTACTATTGATAATCTTCAGGCGAAATCCCTGGAAATGCAGACCGGGGCGGGGAGTATTATAACAGAAGGAACAATACAGGCGCAGGAAAGTAGTTGGAAAGTAACAGCGGGAAGTATTTTCCTGGAAAATCTTCAGTGCCATGAGACGGATATTGACTGTGCAGCAGGAAGCTTTGAAGCGGTTTTTGCGGGGGAAAAAGAAGAATACTATATTGAGGGCGATATAGGAGCAGGAAGTTTTGAGGTGGCAGGGGAAGCCTGGGAAGCCATTGGAAAAAACATTTCAGAAGGGGATAAAGACAGCAAAAAAACAATTTCTGCTGATTGCGCAGCAGGAAGCGTGACTATTGATTTTCAAAATGAATAAATTTTTATAAAAGGGTCATACTCCAGAAGTAAAGGAGTGTGACTTTTTTATGAGTAAAAAGAAAAAAATCGATTTTCAGACCATGTCCCGGGAAGAAAGAATGAAATATGAGGTGGCAGAGGAACTGGGACTGCTTGACCGGGTGCTGGAAGATGGATGGAGAACCCTTTCAGCTAAGGAAACGGGACGAATTGGTGGGCTTGTGACAAAAAGAAAGCGGGCAGAACAGAAAAAAGAGGAGTGAGGGGAGACTATTCAACCCCTCACTTATGGCAGGCGGACAGCCAAAGATCTGCCAATAACTGATTCCCCCGGTGGGTGAGATGGATTCCGTCCCGGGTTATATGATCCGCCCCCTCCCGGTCTGCTTTTTCGCGAAGATATTGGTCAGTGAAGATGAAATCAGCATGATATTTCAGAGCAAGCTCCTGTATGATGTTACTTTCCTTTACCACCAGAGAATGCCAGGGAATGTACTCCTGGGGATGGTCAAAAAGGAAAGGTTCCATAAGAATCAGGTGGGCCTTAGTATGGCTGGTGAGAAAGGCAAGAATTTTATCATAGTATTCATAAAATTCTCCGGGGATTCTATTGTGACTGGTATAAACTTCTACAGGAATATCATTGACGCCGATCAAAATGGTGATGAGATCCCAGTCAGGCTCAATTCCATCTCTGTGAAGCAATCGAAGCAGTTGCTCCGAGGTGAAACCGTTATGCCCCCGATTTACTATACGGTAATCACAGGGAGAAAGAGCGCGGGCAAGTAAAGAGACGTATCCGTTTCCCAGACCGGAAGGTTCGAAAAGATGATCAGCATCTGTAATACTGTCGCCAAGAAAAAGATATTTTTTCACAGAGCTACCCCCTCATATAATAAAAACTGTTACAAAAAGTATACTCTGTTATTTAGATTCGTCAAGAGGGGATTCGTCAATTGATTTTCGGGAAAGGGACGGGTATAATGGGTAGAAAGAACAGCCAGAAGATGGAGGAAACAGGATGAAGGAAACAATTTTATTATTCGGATTTGATCAGAAAAAGGCAGGAGAGGTAAAACGGGCTCTTTTGCCGTTGAAAATGAAAGTAAAAGTGGTGGATCTCCAGGATTACATACAGCCGGTGGGTTATCTGGCCGGAAATAAAGAAATCCCTGAAAATGAAAGAACTGAGGAGATGGAAATAAAAGAATTTGAACAGGAAATGATGGTAATGGCCTGGTTAAGCAGCGCTCAGGTAGATCAGGTACTGATGGCCATGAGAAAACAGGGAATTGGGAGAATTAACTATAAAGCAGTGATTACCCAGCATAATCAATTTTGGGATTGCAGAACCTTATATGAAGAACTTAAGAAAGAGAATGAGATGTTACATGAAAAGATGTTGTAAAATACATACAATGATTGGGAAACTGACACTGGTGGCAGATGAAGAGAGTGTAAAGGAAATACGGTTTGGCTGGGAAATAAAAGAAGGGGAAAAAGAAGAAAATCATCCTCTTTTACAATGGACCAGAAGAGAGCTGGAGGAATATTTTCAGGGGAAGAGGAAAGAATTTTCTGTTCCTTTAAAGCCGGATGGGACGGAATTCCAGAAAAAAGTCTGGAAAGCATTGACGGAGATTCCTTACGGAGAAACAAGAACTTATGGGGAAGTCGCAGCCGCAGTGGGGAATGATAAAGCTTCCCGGGCGGTGGGGATGGCCAACCATTGCAACCCTATTCCTGTCATAATACCCTGTCATCGGGTAATCGGAAAAAACGGAAAACTGACAGGGTATGCGGGAGGATTAGAAAAAAAGACCGCTCTTTTAGATTTGGAACGGTCTTTTGAAGAAAATGGCTAAGTCAGTAAAGTCTTCAGATTTAATTTTAAAATACGGTCCATTTTAATCAGAGAACTGACCCGGTAACTGTAAGCGGCGGATTCAAATAATACATAGAGATCCTCTCCGTCTACATAAATTTGTTCAAGCTTTTCCGGAAGATAAATAGAAGATTCGGCGTTCTCTTTTTCCAGAAGCTTTTGGAAGGTATTATTATTAAATATTTGAATGGTAGAAGGAAAAATTCCATAGGAGTGAGAAAATAATATTTTATTTTCATAAAAGGCCACCCCCTGAGCCTGTTCCGTAATCACCCGCATATCCGAAGGAAGGGCGATGGGGGTGAAGGAATCTACCATATCCGGCATATCGGAAGAAAACTGGGTGATAAGAGTACCATCCTCTGCAATATCATATTCTTCCAGGACACTGGCGGTATTTTGGGTGAAATAACCTACATACAATGCATTATCATGATAGGTAATAAAAGAAGTTCTGGTAATCGCATACAGATCATAAGACTGGGAATATACCAGCGGCTGATAACTTTCCTGAAAAGAATAGCTTTCCAACTGCTCCAGCGTAATGGCATTAACCTGCGGAATACCCCGGGACATACCGGAAATCCAGATATTCTGATGAATCGGATCGTAAGCCAGCCCTCCCACATGGGATTTGTTTCGAAGGACAAGTTCCTTGACGAAGGTATGATTTTTTTTATCAATTACATAAATAACAGAATTATGTGTTCCGGAATGACAATAGGCGCTGACCAGGAGATAATCTTCTGTGACTGCCAACCCCTGGGGGGTCATGGAAGTACAGATATCAGAACTGTTTTTCTGCCCAAAAATCTGAGTTTGGGTGGCTGCCAGTCCGGGAATCACGTAGGTACCGTAATCAATCTCAGCAGCTCGTCCATTAAAGGCGGCTGCTTTTAATTTGGGGGTGAGAGAGAGCCAGTCTCTGCGGCTTTTTAAGCTATATAGAGGCTGGGTAGAAGTGGAAGTTTCCACAGGTTCAGGTTCGTGTTTTCCCCGATAAATTACCGCGTAATAAAAATAAGATGAGCCGGAAATAATCAGCAATGTCAGAAAGATCAGCAACCGAAAATGTTTTTTTGATTGTCTCTTTCTTTTTGGATATGATGTATTCTTTTTCGTCATGGGTTGTCTCCTGCAGGCATCGTTTGCTCTTAATATCATATCCTATCTGAAGGGAAAATACAATTCTTTTGTGTATTAAAAATGAGGAAGGGCCGGTATCTGGTGGGATACCGGCCAATATGAAAAAGGAAATCTAAAAATAACTGTTTACCACTTTTATGAGGGGGGACGGGAGATTGTCTTACGAGAATCTCCCGCAACAAAGTGTGGTTCGCTTTGTTGAGTATTATAATACATGGGAAATGTGATAAAAATGTGTCCCTCGCATTAATGATTTATAAAATTTGAGAAAAAAATAGAAAGAAATTCTTACGAAAATCCTTAAGGCCACAATTATTTTACTGAAATCCGGATTTGGAAGGCTTTTTTCACAGGCGGAGACTGCGATAACGATTCAGGCAGGCATAAATTTCCTGAATGCGGGGAAGAGCCAGACTGGGAGAGAGCCGGCCAGCTTCAGAAAGTAATTCCAGTCCTTTTTCATCCAAAAGAGTTTCCAGTCGTTTCATGGATTCCTGCAAAGTACTTCTTCCGTTAAACAGATGCGTCTGGGTGTAGCGAAGAAGAGCAGAAAGAGTATTTACCTGCTCAGGGTCACAAAGCTGTTCCAGATATCGTAAGTCGATGGTTTCCCGATTTACAGAGATACCGTCTGTTCCCATGGTTTTCATTTTCAGCCGTCGGTCTTCCCGGAAAGAAGAATCTGGCTGAATGATACGATGATAATCAGGGTCTGCCTTTGATGGAGCAGAAGGAAGAATGGCAGGAAAATGTTCCGCCTCTTTTTTGGCGAATTCAGTGATATCCACAGGCTTGTAATGATCCATCTGGATAATCGTATCGGCTGTATGAAAATAAGAGCCCGAACTGCCGGCTACCAGAATGGTGGAAATTCCTTTTTGAGTGGACAGCCACTGCACTCTCTCAATAAAGGGAGTGATGGGTTCCTGCTTTTTATTTACCACACGCTGCATTAATTCGTCCCGGATCATAAAATTTGTAGCGCTGGTGTCTTCGTCAATGAGGAAGAGACGGCTTCCTGTTTCCATGGCTTCAATCACATTGGCTGCCTGAGAAGTACTTCCACTGGCATCTTCAGAATAAAAAGAAGAGGTTTCTTTACCGTTAGGCAGGTCATTGATAAACAGGGAAATATCAGTATGCTTAATGCTTCGTCCGTCCTCGGCGCGGATTTTTACTGCGTCGGAGCGGGTAATGACATATTCTCTGCCATCTCCGGCGATATGATTATAAACCCCCAGTTCCAGAGCTTCCAACAGAGTGGATTTTCCATGGTATCCGCCGCCTACAATAAGCGTGATTCCTTCAGGAATACCCATACCCTTTAACGGACCATGGTGTGGAAGCTCCAGGGTAACTTCCATGGAAAGAGGAGACTGAAACGGAATACCATTTTTCATGGGACGGGGAGAAACGCCGGATTCCCGGGGCAGAACAGCTCCATTTGCCACAAAAGCACAAAGATTTTTTTCTGTGAGCTGGCTGCGGATAAATGTCTGATCTTCCGCCAGATTCCGGACAATTTCCAATTCCTTTTTATCCAGACTTCTGTAAAATAAAGATTCCCGTACACAAATGGGAAGAAAATCAAAAAGAATTTTTATTAATTCCGGAGAGTTAATGGTACGTCCATTGGCGGGAAAGCCGATTTCCATGCGAACGGTAATGTCTCCGGAATCCGGATTCATGGTACAGGCAGAACGCTCCAGAACCTCCTGCTGACATCGGGAAATGGATAAAAGCCCACTTTTTCCGGAACCCTTCGCTTTAAAATTAAATCGTTCAATTTTTTTGTGAAATTGACGGATCAGATAATCCTGAAGAGCAACTCTGGTTTCACGGGTTCCAAATAAATCCCGGGGAAAACCAGCCTGCTTTCCATTGACCTTTACACTGATCTTAGAGGGGGAGGCAAAAGGATCTCCCTGCACATGATCAATGGATAAAATATAACCCTGAAAAGCATAAGAACCACGGGTATCTTTATAGGCAGGATAACTTTTTCGGTTTATCTGCAGAAGAAGTTGTTTTAAATCTTCAGATGTTTTCATAAAAATCACTCCTTGCTTTTTTTACTGAAACGGTGTTCCGGAATCAGTATAGCAGTTTTTAAAAAAGATGAAAAGGAAGAATTGAGAAGTAAAGAAAATCGTGATACACTGAGAAAGCAAATAATAAGATGGGCATAATGAAAATATCCGTGGGGAAAAATTTCGAAGAGAGGTGACAAAATATGGAAATAGAGAGAAAATATCTCGTAAAAAAGATTCCGGAAAATATAGAAAAATATACACATAAAGAATTGGAACAGGGATATCTGTGTACAGAACCGGTGGTTCGTGTCCGCAGAGAAGGGGAAGAATATGTACTCACTTATAAATCCAAAGGATTAATGGTAAGAGAAGAGTATAACCTCCCGCTGAATAGAGAGGCATATGAACATCTGCTGGAAAAGGCAGATGGTATTGTGATAAAAAAAACAAGATATGTTATTCCCCAGCCGGGGGGATTGAAAATTGAACTGGATATTTTTCACGGAGAACATGAGGGACTGGTACTGGCAGAGGTGGAATTTTCATCAGAAAAGGAGGCAAATGAGTATTGTCCGCCGGAATGGTTTGGAACGGATGTTACCTTTTCCAATCAGTACCATAACAGTGTTTTGAGTCAAAAAAGAAAATGAAACAAAAAATGTGCATTTATAAAATTTAACTGTTGGAATATAAGATAATAGTCGGAAAATGCAAAATTATAGATTGTTCCATTTTTAAGTTAAGTGCGGTAAGCTATAGGGAAGAAAGGAGTGAGGCTATGGATTACGAACGTATGAATAAATTTCGATTATTGGGATTGACTATCGCGTATTACAGAAAACTGCGTGGCATGACACAGGCAGAACTGGCAGAGGCAACTCAACTGAGCCGTACTCATATCAGCAATATAGAAGCACCTAACGGGAAAACATCTATTTCATTGAATAAGTTGTTTGACATTGCAGAAGTTCTGGATGTTCCGATGAAAGATTTGTTCGATTTTCGTGAAAGGTAAGGAAAAAGACTGGCATCGTCAAAAGAGGAGGATGCCAGTTTTTTGGAGGAGGAAAACGACATGAAAATTTTATATGGAACAGGAAATCAGGCAAAATTTTCTGTTATGAAAGAACCTCTTGAAAAAATGGGACTGGAACTGATCAGTCTGAAAGAAATGGCAGAAGAAGGGAAAAAGATACCTGTTGTACCGGAGAATGGAATGACCCCTCTGGAGAATGCGAGACAAAAAGCAACAGCGTATTATGAAGCCTTTAAAATACCTGTATTTTCCTGCGATTCCGGTTTGTATTTTCAACAGGTTCCTGAGAGCATACAGCCGGGGGTACACGTAAGGAATGTGAATGGAAAATGTCTGTCTGATGAAGAAATGATTACATATTATACGGGTCTGGTAAAAAAATATGGCCCCCTTACCGCTTACTATAAGAATGCCATATGCTTCATAGTGGATGAAACTCATATATACGAAGCTATGGAGCCTTCCATGGAAAGCGAAAAATTTATTATAACAGATGTTCCTCACAGTCCGGTGCGAAAACCGGGATTTCCTCTGGACAGTATCGCACTGGATCTGAAAACAGGAGCGTATTATTACGATATGCCAAAAGAAAAATTAGATCAGGTGGCAGTTGAAGAAGGGTTTATGGAATTTTTCAGAAAACTTGAATTGAATAAGCACCTGTGATAAAGAAACTTCATATCTTGATATCATGACATGATTTCGAGGAGGTTTTTATGAAAAAATTGGCAGCAGTCACTCTGGCAGCAGTATTGGCCTGTACGGGATTTACCGCCTGTGGCAGAGAAACAACAGAGGAAAAGATGGAGAAAGTAACTTTGAATGAGGTGGCTCATTCTATATTTTATGCTCCCCAGTATGTGGCAATTGAAAAGGGATACTTTAAAGAGGAGGGGCTGGATTTGGAGCTGGTGACCGGATATGGGGCAGATAAAGTTATGGCGGCCCTTATTTCCGGAGAGGCGCAGATTGGATTTATGGGTGCGGAAGCCTCTGTCTATGCATATTTGGAGGGCGCAAATGATCCGGTGGTGAACTTTGCCCAGGGTACACAGAGGGCAGGAAATTTCCTGGTGGCCAGAGAGGAAATGCCAGACTTCCAGTGGAGCGATCTGAAAGGAAAAGAAATCATTGGAGGGCGGAAAGGTGGCGTACATATATTAATGTAAATTTAGAGAGTATTGTGATTTTATGTAATGATGCCAGGGTCAAAAGGTCATAAACCACGTTGTGCTTGCACATAAGTGGTCTTATGCCTTTATGACCTGCCCCAATATGAGGGTGCTGCGTGCCAGTGGCACGCGTTTAGCACGGACCGAAACGGAGTGTAGAACAAAGTGGGGCGTATGCCCCACGATATCCGAATTTGGGGCAGAATTGTGGGAGTGCACAGCACGAAACAATTCGTCAGGCATCTTTTGACCCCAACATTATGTAATTGGGTGGATGGAATGAATAGTGCGAAGAGTATATAAAAAGAAGTGGCGGAAATATCAGTAATGATATTTCCGCCGTTTTACAACTCCGAATATCCGATTCAGAGCTACTTTGTATTGAGATTATATTTTGCGGAATTTTGTTAACTCTTTCCAATTTGACGGAAATCCCATATATTCAAAGAGAGCATCCAGCTTTAAATTTGAATTCTGTTTTTCATACCGGTTGAAAATATGCAGTAATTGCTTTTTGAATAGAAGAAAATCTGTTTTGGGAAGTAAATAACGAAAAACAATGACTACGCTAAATAAGTCATTTTTTCCACATTTATATTTTGAACCATTTTTAGAGATACCTAGTTTTTTGTGTAATAATGTATCGGGAATATCAATATATGTGTGATAAGAAAATAATCTTTCATTATGTGCACACACATTCCGATACAAAGTTAATACTTTCAAATATTTTATCATTTCATTTTTCTTAACATTTCTAAAATCCTGACAAATCATACCTTGTATATTCTGCGGTAAAAACTCGAACATTTTGGAAATCTGACCAAAAGTAAGTGTATTCACAATTACCCACAGTGGAACATTATGATATTTATTGCGCTGATAAACAAGATATTCATGATCTTTGTTTTGCTTGGCCATCATGCCAAGCATTTTGATTAATTTGGTAATGCCAATTTTATTTTTTGAAATTTTACCATAATTATTGGGATTAAGATATTCTTCCTGATGTTCGCCATGCTCTTTGCAAAAATGATAGGAAATAGACGAACGCATTTTTCTTTCTACACGACATAAATATTTGAAAAAGAGTCCTCGTAGCTCTTCATCAAATTCATACAGAGCAACGATATCTTCAAAGCATGCCCCTTTATTGTATTTGCGGGTATGAATATCAATAAAAGGATGTTTATATCCATCAATCAATGCATAGTAACTGATATTCTGCAGGGATTCTACCGCAAAATCAGAATCTGTAATAATCAGATTTTTTTCATTTTTCAGTTTTTCAACCTGAGCAATATATGTAATAAATGGCTTACTCATATGTACCTCGCTGCAAAATATTTCAGATAAAGAAAAAGGAGAGGGGCCTCGGCACCCTCCCCCGATCGCAGGCTTCACGAGTTTCTGCAATCTGATCACTAAAGATAATATAACCGATATAACTGAGAAAGTCAATCAG
>DETV01000022.1:1994-22510 GCA_002361775.1 Eubacterium sp. UBA3279 | reverse complement strand
CTGGTCTGTATTCAGCATCTGCCTGAAGCAGAGCACGAGAAAGTCCATGACGGATTGCACCAGCCTGTCCTGTAAATCCACCACCGTGAACATTTACCAGAACATCAAACTTATCTGTAGTTTCTGTAGCAACCAATGGCTGACGAACTACTACTTTCAAAGTTTCCAGACCGAAATATTCATCAATATCTCTTTTATTGATTGTGATTTTGCCAGTACCTGGTACCAGGTATACTCTAGCGATAGATTTTTTTCTTCTTCCTGTTCCGTAGAATTTTGTATTAGCCAATGTTCTTTACCTCCTCATTAAAATGTTAATACTTCTGGTTTCTGAGCTGCATGTGGATGTTCAGCACCAGCGTATACATGAAGCTTTTTCAGCATCTGTCTTCCCAGAGGTCCTTTTGGCAGCATACCTTTAACTGCAAGCTCAATTACCATCTCAGGTTTTTTAGCCATCAACTCTTTCAGAGTTGTTTCTCTCATTCCACCTACATAATCAGAGTGATTGTAATATACTTTCTGTTCCAGTTTTTTACCTGTAACTTTGATTTTCTCAGCATTGATTACGATTACATTATCACCTGTATCTACATGAGGAGTGAAAACTGGTTTGTTTTTTCCTCTCAATACGCTTGCGATCTGAGAAGAAAGACGTCCCAGAGTACATCCTTCAGCATCTACTACATACCATTTTCTTTCAATCTTATCTGGATTAGCCATAAAACTGTTCATGGATTTCCCTCCTGTTATTCAATCTAAAATTAATTATCTATTCTCATTCCCGACCAGCCAGCATCCATGTCCGGGAGACGCCGATCTGCTCTCGTAATGAGCTATAATGTAAAATGTCTTCCCGGGGCTTTGGGTTGACATTTTCGCACTACGTCACACTGACTAATTATATTATACTGCCCCGTGTGTGTCAATATCTTTTTTTACTTTTCCTTCATATTTTTTCCCTGGTTATCCACAATGACAAGGACTTTTTGGAAAGTTTTCCACCGGAGTTTCCTGTTTTCTTCCACAACAAAAGATTTTTTATTCTTTCCACTCCGGATATTCGATTTTTACCAGCGTTAATCCTTCCGGACGAGCCGTTTCTCCCGCCAATTCCCGGTTTTTCCCCACCAGAATTTCTTTCACCTGCTGAGGCGGATAATATCCACCGCCCACCCGAAGGAGAGTTCCCGCAATAATTCTTACCATATTATATAGAAAGCCATTTCCACAGATACGAATAGTGATCACATCCTCATCAGAACGGCTGACTGTCAGACTGTAAATTCTTCGCACTGTACTTTCCACTTCCGGTTTAAATGTGGAAAAGCTTTTGAAATCATGCTCTCCAATTAAATATTCTGCACCTTCCTGCATTTTTTCCACATCCAAAGGATAATAATAAAAGTGTGTGTATAGCCTCTTGGTAGGATCTGGAAAGGAATTATTGTATATTTTATATTCGTAAGTTTTTATTGTTTGCTGAAAACGAGGATGAAAATCCAGAGGAACCTCCCTGGAATCCCGAATCTTTATATCCGCAGGAAGACGGGTATTCATCGCATAGGATATCCTGTCTGCCGGCATTCTTGACTCTGTATCAAACACAGCCACATTTCCCAGCGCATGAACTCCCGCATCTGTTCTGCTGGCGCCAATTGTCGAGATTTTTTCTCCCAAAAGTTCCGAAAGTTTTTGATTTAAAACTTCCTGAATTGCCAGTCCATTGGGCTGTACCTGCCAGCCACAGTAATTTGTCCCATCATAAGCAACCGTTAGTTTTACACGTTTCATTTTCTAAATCCCCAACACCCGGAAAGCGATACTCACTCCCAGATATGCAAACATAACCACATATGCCGCGTAGTCTCTTCCTGCATAGGTCAGTGGTTTCATCTGTGTTCTTCCGTCTCCTCCGTGATAGCATCTTGCCTCCATAGCCATGGCCAGATCATTTGCCCGACGGAATGCAGATACAAACAAAGGTACCAGAAGGGGAACCATACTTTTCACTTTCTGAATCAGTCCCCCGCTCTCAAAGTCTGCCCCTCTGGCAGTCTGCGCCTTCATAATTTTGTCTGTTTCATCCAATAATATAGGGATAAACCGCAGCGCAATGGACATCATCATAGCTATATCATGCACCGGAACATGGATTTTATTAAGCGGTCTCATTAATCGTTCCAATCCATCCGTAAGCTGATTGGGAGTAGTAGTCAAGGTCATCAATGAAGCGCCGATAATCAGGAAAATCAAACGAATTCCCAATTTCACAGCCATACGTACTCCCTCTTTGGTGATGGTGATGATCCAGAAGGAAAAGATCGCTTCACCAGGTGTAAAAATCATATTAAAAAACATGGTCACACACATAAGAACCACAATCGGCTTTAAGCCCCGCACCATAAATGAAAACGGAACTTTTGACAACACGATCAAAGCCACCAGAAAAAGAGCTGCTGCTCCATAGCCGATCCAGGAGGAAAATACAAACAGGGATATAATATACACCAGCGTACCCACAAATTTCACCCTGGGATCCAGACGATGAAGTATAGAATCCGCCGGATAATACTGTCCTATCGTAATATCTCGAATCATACTCCACCTCTTTTCTCCAACGCTTCCATAATCGTCAGTTTTGCTTCCTCAATGGTAGTGGCTGTTGTATCCACATCCATTCCCTTTTCTTTCAGATCATGTACAATATAGGTAATCTGGGGAGCAGCCAGACCAATGGCTTCCAACTCTTTATAATGTGCAAACACCTTTTTCGGTTCATCATCGAAAGCTTTTTCCCCATGATTCATAACAATAATCCGCTCCACATATCTGGCAATATCTTCCATACTGTGGGAAACCAAAATAATCGTGATTCCTCTTGTTTCATGAAGCTGAGCAATCTGATCCAGAATCTCGTCCCGCCCCATAGGATCCAGACCTGCCGTCGGCTCATCTAAAATAAGCACCTTCGGATTCATGGCCAGCACTCCTGCAATTGCCACTCTTCTTTTCTGACCACCGGAAAGTTCAAATGGAGATTTTGCATAATAACTTTCATCTAATCCCACATGTTCCAGAGCCTCTTTTGCTCTTTTTTCACATTCTTCCTGAGTCAGATGTTGATTTTTAGGTCCAAAACATACATCCGTAAGCACATCGGTCTCAAAAAGCTGATGTTCCGGGTACTGAAAAACCAGTCCCACCTGACTTCTCAAACCTCTCAACGGAAATTGTTCAGCCCAGATATCCTGTCCTTCAAAATATATCTTCCCCTGTGTAGGTTTCATCAATCCGTTAAAATGCTGAATCAATGTGGATTTTCCACTTCCCGTATGACCGATAATACCCACAAACTGACCCTGAGGTATTTCCAGATTTACATCTTTCAGAGCATGCATTTCATAAGCAGTTCCCGGATTATAAACATAGGATATGTGATCTAATTTGAGAGATTTTTCCTCCTGTTTCTCTTTGTTTGGCAAGGATTTTTCAGGATTATTTTCACCCTTTTTCCATTCTTTCGGAACCTGCAGATTTTTTTTCTCTAACGCCTGAATCAATTCATCTATGGTCAGAATCCCATCATCAATCGCCAGGCCTGCCTGCTTCAGTTCATATGCCAGCAAAGTCACCTGGGGAACGTCCAGTCTATATTTTTTTAATTGAGCCACGTTAGAGAATATTTCTCTCGGTGTACCATGCATTACAATTCTTCCACAGTCCATCACATATACGTCATCTGCCCAAACGACCTCTTCCATATAATGGGTGATAAGAATAACCGTCACTTTTTCTTTCTTATTCAGTTCCCTTACCGCCCGCAGTACTTCTTTTCGTCCATTGGGATCCAACATGGCAGTCGGTTCATCTAAAACAATACATTTGGGATGCATCGCCATTACTCCTGCAATTGCCACTCTCTGTTTTTGTCCTCCAGACAGTTTATTGGGAGAATGATGACGATACGCCGTCATGCCCACCGCTTCCAAACTCTCGTCTACCCGTTTCCATATATCTTCTGTGGGAACTCCCAGATTTTCCGGACCAAATCCCACATCTTCTTCTACAACGGTTCCAATAATCTGATTATCCGGATTCTGAAATACCATTCCTGCTTTTTGTCGTATTTTCCAAATATCATCCGGAGAAGAAGTATCCATATGATCTACCCACAATGTTCCCTCAGATGGTACCAAAAGTCCATTGATATGTTTTGCCAGAGTAGACTTTCCACTTCCATTATGGCCGAGTACGGCAATAAATTGTCCCTCTTGAATATCCAGGTCTACCTGATCGATGGCACGATTTACTTCCGGCTCTTCTCCCTCTTCCCCATACCGCAGATAATCAAAAGCCAGCTTTGCAGCTTTTATAATTCCCATTGGTTCCCCTTTCATTTTTCTCTACAATATTTTATAAGTTCCCTGTGGAGCATTTTTATTTCATTGGATGTCTTTCCACATTATTGTGCATTTTTTCCCTTTACCTGAAGATTTACCACCATGATGCCCAGACACACACACACCAGAGCTATCATATTCTTCATTGTAAAAGCATGTTCTCCCAATATCAGTCCTGACAAAAACACACCGAACATGGGATTGGTAAATCCATAGATAGACACCTTCCCCACCGGATTATGTTTTAACAATAATGCCCACAGAGAAAACGCCACACTGGAAATCACCGCCATATAAACTAACAGTAAACTGCTCTTTACTGTAAATCCGCTCACATGGCCTCCCATTACCATACCGGTTGCCGCAAGAATAATACCTCCGAATAAAAATTGCCATCCTGTAATCGTGAACGGATTATCCTGCGCTGTAAAAGTTTTCAAATAAACTGCCGCTATTGCCGCCGCAAAACAACTGATCACCATAAATCCTTCGCCATTTAATGCAAATTTACTTCCCATTCCCCCTGGCGTAAGGTTAACCAGAACAATTCCTGCCAGTCCCAACAGGCATCCCCCTGCTTTTCTCCAGGTCATCTGATCCTCACCGGAATAACCGCGTTTTTTTGAAAATACAAAATGTGCCAGAACAATGGCTATAAAATAATTGGAAGCGGTAATAATAGAACCTTTGCTTCCTTCCGTATGAGACAATCCCACATAAAAGAAGAAATACTGCAGCACCGTCTGAAATAATCCTAAAATCAGAATATTTTTTCTGATTTGCGGTTTTGGCAAGGGAAATTTCCCCGTTCCGATCCATCCAATTCCCAGCGTCAAAATTCCCGCCAGGGTAAACCGATATCCGGCAAATAACATCTGACTTGCTACATCACTGCTTCCTATATTAAACAATTGATAACCCACTTTAATACTGGGAAAAGCGCTTCCCCACAAAAAAGTACAGATTAATGCCAGACCGCACACCACCAGATTATTGGTAAAAACAGAAGATGTGCTTTTCTTTCCCCCTTGTTCCATCTTAGATTTCTTCCTCCTCTTCTGCCATTCCTGTAAGCTGATCAATCAGCTCCCAGATTTCCTCTCGTCCCTGTTTTGTCTGGGCGGAAAAAGGTATGATCTGGGTTCCCGGAACAACATTTAATCCCTGCCGTACAATCTTTAACTGTTTTTGTACCTGACTTCTTTTAATCTTGTCCAGCTTGGTGGCAATGATCACAGGCTCATATCCGTGATCCAAAATCCACTGATACATAATCTTATCATTGCTGGAAGGCTCATGACGAATATCGATCAAAAGAAATACACAACGGATTTCCTTTGACTGATGCAGATAATCTTCAATCATTTTTCCCCATTTTGCCTTAATTTCTTCTGATGCCCGGGCATATCCATATCCCGGAAGATCCACCAGATAAATCGCTTCATTTACATTATAAAAATTGATAGTCTGGGTTTTCCCCGGCGCCGCACTGGTACGAGCCAGGGATTTCCTGTTCATCAAAGCATTGATCAATGAAGACTTTCCCACATTAGACTTTCCTGCAAAAGCCACCTCTGGCCGTCCGGTGGAAGGGAGGGTACTGGTAACCCCACACACAATATCCAAAGAAACATTTTTTATGATCATATCTTTTCTCCTTATTTTGTCAGGGCTTCCTTCAATACATCTTCCATCTTCTCCACATAGACAATTCGTAAACCTTCTTTAATCTCTTCATCAATTTCTTCCACATCCGGCTGATTTTGTCCGGGTACCAGCACATTGGTTATTCCTGCTGTTTTTGCCGCCAGAAGTTTTTCCTTCAGTCCTCCGATAGGCAAAACCCGTCCTCGCAGAGTGATTTCTCCCGTCATGGCCAGATTTGCTTTTACCGGTTTTCCTGTAATCGCCGACAACATAGCTGTCGCCATAGTAATTCCCGCAGAAGGACCATCCTTGGGAACCGCTCCCTCCGGAATATGGATATGAAGATCATTTGTCTTGAAAAATTCGGGATCAATTCCATAAGCTTCTGCCACAGAACGAATATAACTGATTCCCGCCTGGGCAGATTCTTTCATCACATCTCCCAATTGTCCGGTAAGAAGAAATTCCCCTTTTCCAGGCATTCTGTTTACTTCAATCTGCAGAGTATCTCCGCCCACACTGGTCCACGCCAGCCCGCGAACAATCCCTACTTCGTCTTGTTCATTTACTTTTCTGTAACTGTATCTGGATTTTCCCAGAAAATCTTCCAGATTTTCTTTATTTACTTCCACAGTTTCCTGCTGTTCCTGCAAAATCATCCTTGCCGCTTTCCGGCAGATTTCTCCAAATCTTCTCTCCAGATTACGCACTCCAGCTTCTCTGGTATAACCGGAAATAATTCCTCTCACCGCTTCGTCTGTAACAGTAAGCTGTTTTTCTTTCAGACCATTCATTTTTATCTGTTTGGGAATCAAATGTTCTCTGGCAATATGTTCTTTTTCATTTTCCGTATAACTGGATATTTCAATCACTTCCATACGGTCCATCAAAGGACGGGGAATTGCCTGAGGATCATTTGCAGTGGCGATAAATAATACCTCCGAAAGATCAACAGGAAGCTCTACATAATGATCTGTAAATTTATTATTCTGCTCAGAATCCAACACTTCCAGAAGGGCAGAAGAAGTATCTCCCTTGTAGTCACTGCTCACCTTGTCAATTTCATCCAACAGCATAAGCGGATTCTTCACTCCCGCCTGAATCATCCCGGATGCAATTCTTCCCGGCATAGCTCCCACATAAGTTCTCCTATGACCACGAATCTCCGCTTCATCCCGGACGCCTCCCAGACAAATCCGAACATATTTTTTATTCAAAGCTTTTGCCACAGAACGGGCAATGGATGTTTTTCCCGTTCCCGGAGGTCCCACCAGACAAAGGATCGGACTGCTTCCTTTTTTCGTCAGGGTACGCACTGCCAGATATTCCAGTACTCTTTCTTTTACCTTTTCCAGACCATAATGATCTTCTTCCAATACCTTTTTGGCATTATTAAGATTATTATTATCCCGGGATACTTTATCCCAGGGCAACTTCAGTAATGTTTCTATATAACCCCGGGAAACACTGCTTTCTGAATTATTAAATCCCAGGCTTTTAAACCGTTTGATCTCTTTCAGAATCTTTTCTTTGATTTCTTTGGGAGCTTTCAAACTCTCTGCCTGCTGCCGGAAATGGTCCGCATCTGATACTGTATCATCTTCACCCAATTCTTCCCTGATCAATTTCAACTGCTCTCTCAGAATATATTCTCTCTGATTTTTGTCAATCCGTTCTTTTACCTTAGACTGGATTTCCATACGAAGCTGCATAACTTCTATTTCATTACTCATGATAACTCCCAGAAGTTCATACCGCTCGTTGAGAGAAACTGCCTCCAAAAGCTGCTGTCTTTGTTCATAATTCAGGGAAATATTGATGCATATCTGATCTACCAGCCGTTCCACATCATCAATATCCAGGATCTGCCCTGCCAGTTCTTTACTGATTTTTGAATTTTCCTTGCAATAAGCAAGAAAAATCTCTTTCATACTGCGTAACATGGCTTCTTTTACATTTTCAGGCAGTTCTTCTTCCTCTTCCTCAAACCCTGCAATCTCTGCCTCCAGATAAGGAAGTTCTTCTTCCAGTCCCACCAGTTCTGCCCGTTCCACACCTTCTACCAGCACCCGCAGTATATCTTTCGGAAGTTTCACCACCTGTTTTACCAGTGCAATGGTTCCCACTTTATATAAATCATTGATCCCCGGATTTTCCACCTGAGGATCTTTCTGGGTGATCAGAAAAATTTTCTGATCCTGTGTCATAGCTTCTTCCACAGCTTTGACAGACTTGGGACGGCTGATATCAAAGTGGACGATCATATCCGGAAGAATAGTAGTTCCCCGCAATGCAATCGCCGGCATTACTTTTATCAAATTGTTCATCTATATCCTCCACATCAGGCGGTTTCCGGTCTTCCTGCTCTTTTCGCTGATGCTCTTCTTTTAGATACCTTCACTTCTCCGTGAATCAGTTTCGGGCCTTTTACCCCTTTTACCGCCTCTTTTGTAATAATACATTTTTGAATCGTATTATCTGATGGTGATTCATACATCACATCATTCATGGTTTTCTCAATAACAGAACGAAGACCTCTCGCTCCTGTTTTTCTTTCCATGGCCACTTTTGCCACTTCCTGAAGCGCTTCCTCATCAAATTCCAGTTCCACTCCATCCATATTCATCAGAGCCTGATACTGTTTTACCAGTGAATTCTTAGGTTCTCTCAAAATACGAACCAGCGCATTTTCATCGAGAGCATCCAGAGATACCACTACCGGTACACGTCCGATGAACTCCGGAATTAATCCGAATTTTATAAAATCCTGAGGCATAACTTCTTTCAGAATCTCACCCACATTTTTCTCATGCTTCATACCAAGAGAACCATTAAATCCTATCGTCTTGGTATCCATACGGGTTTCAATTATTTTTTCCAGTCCTTCAAAAGCTCCTCCGCAGATAAACAAAATATCTGTCGTATCAATCTGCAAAAATTCCTGATGGGGATGCTTTCTTCCCCCCTGGGGCGGTACAGACGCCACAGTTCCCTCCAGAATCTTCAAAAGCGCCTGCTGCACGCCTTCACCGGATACATCACGGGTAATCGAAGCATTTTCAGATTTTCTCGTAATCTTATCAATCTCGTCTATATAAATAATTCCATGCTGTGCCCGCTCGATATCATAATCTGCCGCCTGAATGATCTTCAGCAGAATATTTTCCACATCTTCACCCACATAACCTGCTTCTGTCAATGTGGTAGCGTCTGCAATTGCAAATGGCACATTCAGCATTCTGGCCAGATTCTGTGCAAGAAATGTTTTCCCTGAACCGGTAGGTCCCAGCATCAGAATATTACTCTTCTGTAATTCCACCTTACTTGTTCCCGCACTGAGAATTCTCTTGTAATGGTTATATACTGCCACAGAAAGAACTTTCTTGGCATCTTCCTGACCCACCACATACTCGTCCAGAAACTCTTTCATCTCTTTCGGCGTCATCAGGTTGATTTCGTTGTCTTCCGGATATTCTCCTGAAAATTCTTCATTGATAATCTCTGAACAAATTTCCACACAGGCATCACAAATATATGCTCCATCCGGTCCTGCAATCAATTTTCGAACCTGTTCTTCCGGCTTGCCACAAAAAGAGCAATGGATTCTTGGCTCTCCATTTTTTACTGCCATACTATTTTCCCTTTCTATTTTAATTTTATAAGAGGGCGCTGCACAGGCAGCCCCCTCTTATTCTGCTATCGTTATCTGTTAGTGATCACACTGTCAATCAGACCATATGCTTTTGCTTCTTCTGCAGTCATATAGTTATCGCGTTCTGTATCCAGTGCTATCTTATCCAGCGGCTGACCGGTGTTAGCTGCAAGGATTGTATTCAGTCTGTGTTTTGTCTTCAGAATCTGATCTGCCACAATCTGAATCTCTGTAGCCTGTCCCTTTGCGCCACCGGATGGCTGATGTATCATAATCTCGGCATTCGGCAGGGCGAGACGTTTGCCTTTTGTTCCTCCTGCCAGCAGGAAAGCTCCCATACTGGCTGCCAGACCCATACAAATCGTAGACACATCACATTTTACATACTGCATGGTATCATAAATCGCCATACCTGCAGTCACAGATCCTCCCGGACTGTTGATATACAACTGGATATCCTTTCCAGGATCTTCAGATTCCAGGAATAACAACTGTGCCACAATCAGATTGGCACTCACATCATTTACTTCTTCTCCCAGAAAAATGATACGATCTTTCAGAAGACGGGAATAAATATCATAATTTCTCTCGCCTCTGCTGGTCTGTTCAATGACATAAGGTACTAAACTCATATTTAAGCCTTCCTTCTATCTATACTTTTCCTAACTCTCTGACGTCAATGGATGCCACAGCGATTACTCTTCTGTTTTTTCTACTTCTTTAGCAGCTTCTGCAATAAGAGTAACTGCTTCCTGAACAGCCATATCTGCTTTCATCTGTTCTTTCTCAGCATCTCCCAGCACAGATTTCAGTTTTTCAACTTCCATATTATACATTTCTGCCATTTTAGCAATTTCTTCATCCAGTTTTTCATCAGAAATCTGGATATTTTCAGCTTCTGCAATTTTCTCCAGAACCAGTCTGCTCTGAATTCTCTGCATAGCCTGTGGTTTCATCTGTTCCTGCAAAGCTGCCGGTGTGGAACCTGTAAACTGCATATACTGTTCCATAGTAAGACCCTGAGACTGAATTCTTCTTGCGAAATCATCAATCATCTGATTTACCTGAGTATCCAGCATAGCATCCGGAATTTCCATCTGTGCATTTGCTACTGCTGCTGCTACTGCTGCATCTTCTTTTGCGCGTTTTGCTGCATCAGCTTTTTTCTCTTCCAGATTTTTCTTGATATCTGCCTTGTACTCTTCCAGAGTGTCAAATTCGGAAACGTCTTTTGCGAATTCGTCATCCAGTTCCGGCAGTTCTTTCATCTCAATTTTCTTTACAGTGCATTTAAATACTGCTGGTTTTCCAGCCAGTTCTTTTGCCTGATACTCTTCCGGGAAAGTAACATTTACTTCCATCTCTTTTCCGATTTCTGCGCCAACCAACTGCTCTTCGAATCCTGGAATAAATGCTCCGGAACCGATAGTCAGAGGATAATCTGTTCCTTTTCCGCCCTCAAATGCTTCTCCGTCAACAAAACCTTCAAAATCAAGAGTTACTTTGTCACCGTCAACAACTGCTCTGTCATCTACATCGATAACTCTGGAGTTATTTTCCTGCTCTCTTTTCAGTTCGCCGGCAATTTCTTCTTCTGTTACTTCCAGATCACTCTTTGGAACTTCTACTCCTTTGTACTCTCCTAAAGTAACACCTGGTTTCAGAGCAACCTCTGCTGTGAAAATGAATGGTTTACCTTTTTCCAACTGAACCACATCGATAACCGGCTGGGAAACGATTGTTTCTTCACACTCATCAACAGCCTTGGAATATGCTTCCGGAATCAGCGCATTTGCTGCATCTTCATAAAAGATACCTGCTCCGTACATTTTTTCAATCATAGCTCTCGGAGCTTTTCCTTTACGGAATCCCGGGATGTTAATTCTGTTTTTCTGTTTCAGGTATGCACCCTGAATTGCTTTTTCCAAATCTTCTGCGGAAACTTCGATTGTAAGTTTCGCCATGTTCTTCTCCAGCTTTTCTACTGATACGCTCATTGCTGTAGTTCCTCCTTTATTTTCCGGAAAATATTTCCGTATCGCTTTTTTCTTATTCATGTATAGGTGATTACACTCTTCCATACTCATACATTTAAGGAGTATAACACAAGCATTACAAAAACGCCAGTATTTTTTCTCAGAAAAGCCTGTAAATAATGGATTTTTTAATTTCTTCTGCCTTTTCTTTGTCCTGAAGCTGTTCAATCAGAGATAAAGAAAAGTCTATTGCCGTTCCCACGCCCCTACTGGTGGTAATATTCCCGTCAACAGCCACCGGACCTGCTCCTGTCACTGCGCCTGTAAGTCCTTCTTCCATACCGGAATAACATACTGCGGTTTTTCCCTGAAGAAATCCCAGACCGCCAAATACTGTGGGCGCTGCACAAATTGCCGCCATCATTTTATTATCTTCATTCCATTTTTTCAGAAGTTCTGTAAGACCTTCATGTTCTTTCAGGTGCAGAGTACCCGGCATTCCTCCCGGAAGCACCAGCAATTTTCCATCTGAAAAATCCGTCTCTTCAAACAGCGCATCTGCCTGTACCTGAATTTTATGAGAACCTGTGATATTCTTTCTCCCCATTACCGAAACAGTAACTACTTCTTCCTGGGCTCTTCTCAGAAGATCCACTACTGTAAGTCCTTCCACCTCTTCAAAACCATCTGCTAAAAAAATATATACTTTACTCATATACCTTCCCTTTCTTAGACCTCTCTTGCTTTGATGATGCAGGCTTTTGCCGCTTCAAACACTGCGCTTCTTAATCCCTTTTCCTCCAGTATCCTTACCGCTTCTATGGTAGTTCCTTTTGGAGAACATACCATATCTTTCAATTCTCCCGGATGTTTTCCTGTTTCCAGTACCATTTTAGCGCTTCCCAAAACTGCCTGTGCGGCAAATCGATACGCCTGCGCTCTCGGCATTCCTTCTGAAACACCTGCATCTGCCAAAGCTTCAATAAACATAAATACATAGGCCGGGGAACTTCCGCTTACGCCCACAAACACATCAATCATTGGTTCTGTAACAATCTCTGTTTTCCCAAATCCTGAGAAAATTTCACACACTTTATCTGTATCCTCCTGGGTTGCCCCCGGTCCCGGACAGATACAACTGATTCCTTCTCCCACCAGCGCCGGAGTATTCGGCATGGTCCGCACAATTTTCATCCGCCTTCCAAACTGTTCTTCCAGCCACTCCAGAGTCTTCCCCGGCGTAATCGACACGATCACCGTATCCTCTTTTACATCATCCCGGATCTGGGCAATTACTTCCTGATAATAAAAAGGTTTGATTGCCAGAATCAGCACATCTGCAAAAGATGCGACTTCTTTGTTAGAAGCGGTGAGACGAATTCCCAGATTCTTCGCCGCCTTTTCTCTGCTGGCTTCCGATTTTGCCGACGCCAGAATATCCTGCGCAGTTACTACCTGATTTCTGATAATACCACCGATCATGGCTGAAGCCATATTCCCACATCCAATAAACCCTACTTTCATAACCGTTTCTCCCATTCCTTATCCTTTTTACAAATTACCGATTCTTCACATTACCGGAACTATGAAATAATTTCCATCTGTCTACGGGATATTCTAACACACTGATTTCATAAAGTAAATCAACACATTATCAAAGCCACATCGGATTCGTCCACGCCACCCTTCCATACTGATCGATACATTCCACTCTCACATATGTTTCATCCCCCCGAAGTTCGTGTATTCCATAATTCAAAAGACTATTATGACTGAGTATAGTTTCACTGCCGGCCAGCATCCCTCCTGCAATAAAATTAATTCGTTCTGCTCCTGAACACTCCACAAATATTTTTCCATCCTCTATTCCCCATTGTTCAATATGTGGTCCCCCAGAAAAATAATAATCTCCTTCCAACAGATGATTTACAATAGATTCATGAGATAATTTCTCAGATTTAACCATTACATAACCACCCAGGCTGTCAAAAAATTTCCCTGGATTATGATTATCATCTGAAGCAAACCCCATAATCCTTGTTCCTCTCCTCAACATATGATCCCAAAATACAGTATCATATCCTTCTCCACATTCTATCTGGGTCCCGTAATTATATATTTCCATTGCCCAGATACCGGTAAGCTTTTCAATCTCCTGTAATTCCACCCGTGACCAGATTGGATGATTATAGGTTGTAAAACATCCCTTTTCCCTCAGCCAATCAGAAAGTTTCTGAGCAGCCACAAGCCCGTCCCAGGCTCCCACATAAACCGGCGGCTGTAGCTTTTCGCCATGAGCAAACACTCTTTTCCCCGCCTGCTTCTGCATCCATTCATTTCCTAGAATCCCGTGAATATGATGGGTTTTAATTACTCCTTTTTTCTCAGGATCCACCAGATATGCAGACGCCTCCACACCGGGAAGAAGAATAAAATCTTCACAATCGAATTTTTCTCTTAAATCTGTGAAAAAATCATGTTCGCTGAAACACAGAAAATGATAGCCATGACTTTTATACAATTTTACAGCTTCTTCCGGTTTTAACCTTCCATCCGAATTTGTGGTATGAGAATGCAGATTTCCTTTATACCACTGCCCCTCTTCACTGAACATACATTTTCTCATATAGCATCCTCCACTTCCAAACAATTTCTTTTTTCCACAGACATCCATACCGAAGTGCCTTCCTCAAATACAGAAAAACTTCTAAACAAAGTATCTGCTGATACAAGTACCCCGTTTACATCCACTCTGTATCGAAGAACATTTCCTCTGGGAATACTCTCCACCACCGTTCCCTGATATTCATAACAATTTTCTCTGTTATATTTTTCTTTTCTTATAGAAATTGTTTCCGGACGAATCACTATTGCATGACTTTTTTCATATTCTTCTCCCGTCACAGTTGTAAATTCCGCCGGTGTAAATACATTATAATTCCCAATAAATCCAGCCGCAAATTTTGTTTTCGGATCCGTATAAACATCTATAGGAGTACCAAGCTGTTCAATTTTTCCTTCATTCAGCAAACAGATTCTATCGGACATTATCATAGCTTCATCCTGATCATGCGTCACAAAAATTGTAGTTATATTTAATTCCTTTTGAATCCTTCGAATTTCTATCTGGAGATTTTTTCTCAATTTTGCATCAATTGCGCTTAATGGTTCATCCAACAGCAATACCTTAGGTTTTGTAACAATCGCTCTGGCCAATGCTACTCTCTGTTGCTGTCCGCCGGAAAGCTGAGAAGGATACGATTTCGCCTTTTCCTTTAATCCTACCAACTCCAAAATATATTCTACCTCTTTTTTTATCTCTTCTTTTCCCATTTTTTTTATTTTCAAACCAAAAGCAAGATTCTGTTCCACTGTCATATTAGGAAACAAACTATACTGTTGAAAAACCATTCCAATCTGGCGGAGCCTGGCATCTACATTCGTAATATCTTTTCCTTCCAGCATAATTTTCCCTTCCTGTACTTCTTCTAATCCAGCCAGGCAGCGCAGCAATGTACTTTTTCCACATCCGGAAGGTCCCAGAAGCGTAAGAAGTTCTCCTTTTTCCACCTCCAGATCAATCCCTTTCAGTACATGATTTTTTCCAAATGATTTATTAATATTTTCAAATGTTATATAAGCCATTATGACTTTTCCCTCCCATTTCTGCTGTTTTTACGATTCACAAAATAGTTAATTGTACCGGTAATAATCAGAAGAATTACCACCGCAGCACTCAATGCCTGCGTATCCGTTGCTCTGTTTCTGTATAAATAGGACTGAGCCGTTTCAAATTGAGAAGATGCAATAATTTTGATAATTGCAAAATCCCCAAACAGTCCTGCAAAACTCATCAACGCTGACGAAGCAATCCCTGGAAGAATTGCAGGTATTACAATTGTTAAATAGCTGTGAATTTTCCGATACCCCAACATTTCCGCCGCTTCCAATAATGCAGAAGTATTTACTGCATATAAACTGTTTCGTATTCCCTGATAGGTGACAGGTAAAATAAAAACACAGTAAATTAGCGCCAACATTACGATACGATTAGCCAGAATCGTATCTGTACCGGAATAAGTTCCCAATACGGAAGTAGCCAGAATAATCCCATTGATCGTAGTAGGAATCAGACAGAGAATCTGTATGACTTTCTCCATTTTAGGCATATACACAATCACCACGTAGAGTGCCAGCAATACACTAATATTGGTAATCAATACCGGAACAGCAGAAATTACCATTCCTCTTAAAACCCCCATAAGAAACTGTGGATTTGTTATGGTTTTTATATAGTATTTAATTGTAAATCCGTCGGGAAGCAGTGTTACCCATCTTTCCGAAAATGAATAGATTAAAGTGACAATCAAAGGTAACATCAAAAAGACAGCCACTATAAATTTAAGTGCTATGAAACTTTTTCTATTTCTGTTCATTTTGTCATTCCCTTCTCAAAATATTTTTTAATCATATTAGTAATCCCTATTTGCAGTAACACTATTCCCAGCAAAATAATAGAAAGGGCACTTCCCATTCCCGGTCTCTGCCGCACATCTCCCACAAACATATCCACAATTTTAACCGGTAACAAAGAAATACTGTTATTTACCAGGAGATACGGAGTAGCATATGTAGCGATAGCATTAGAAAACAGCATATTAAATGTTCCCAAAATTCCCGGCATCATTACAGGAATTCCGACCTGAAACCAAAAACGAATACTTCCCGCATTCATCAGTCGAGCTGCTTCCTTCCATTCCCTTTTTACCTTTTCAAAAGCAGGAAGTAAAAGCAATGTCCCCATAGGAATCTGAAAATACACATAAATAATGAACATTCCCTTCATGGAATATAAATTATAAGAAGACAACGGTGAAAATCCCAGCTTCTGTCCCAACAAAACAAATACGCCGGCGGTTCCTAACATGGTAATAAATGCAATCGTCAAAGGGACACCGGAAAAAGTAGATGTCAGATTAAGCAGTGATAAATACCAGGTTTTCTTCTTACCGGTATCTCTGCTTAACGCCATAGCCAGAAAAAAATCTAAAACCAATCCTACAGTTGCTGATAACATTGTTACCCATAAACTATTTTTAATCGCCACAAGATAAATGGGTTTTTCAAAAATCTGTGCAAAATTCTCAAATGTCACTTGTCCCTGATCTATAAAACTTTTAAAAATCATACTGATCAGAGGCACACACTCAAATAAGACAATAATAAAGGCAAAAGGCAGAAAAAGTGCCATTCTGCCTCCTGTTTTTTTCCAATTTTTCATTTTTTTGCTCCTTATACTTAATTCATCAATGGAATAATTTCTTCTTCCCAACGAGATGCTATTTCTGTACAGGCTTCCGTAACTGCATCGTTGTCAGTCATAGGAATCGTATCTGTATATTCCGCATCATCAATCATCTTTTCCTGTAATTCCTCCGGAAGTTCCACATCTGAACGAATAGGACGAGCATATCCTTTTGCCCGATCAATCTGTCCTTCATCACTTAACAGATATTCTACAGCCAAAGCTGCTGAATATGGATGAGGCGCATATTTATTAATCACAAGACAATATCCTGACTGAATAGCTCCGTCTTTCATAACATGACAATCAATACTTGCTTCTGGTACTGTTTCCAATGTCAGATCCCGATACTGCAAAGTCAGATAATCCCATGTCAAAAGCACATCAATCTCATTTCGCTCCATTCTCTCCTGACTGTATGCTCCTGCATCCAGTCTTCCTTCTTTTGCCAATTTTTCAAAAAATTCAAAAGCCGGATCCAGATTGTCAATACCTCCGCCCAAAGCATATGCGCAGGATAATACTGCCATTTGAGAAGATGCTCCTCGAACAACATCTCCTATTGTTACTGTACAATCACTGTCTGCCAATGCTTTCCATGAATCAATCGTCTCATCTACATTTTTATTATTTTGCATACAGCTCATAGTCCCCAGATAAGTAATTACCCAATTTCCATCGGGATCTTTTGCCCAATCCGGAATAGAATCCCAGGTAGTTGCTTTATACGGCTGAACTACGTCCATCTCCATTGCTGTCGGTCCGAAAGCCTGTCCTACATCTCCCATATCCTTTGTAGGCGCATCCTTTTCCGTATCGAAAGTTGACAACTCTTCTGCTGAACTCATATCTGTATCCTCATGAGCAATTCCATATTTCTCTGTAATTGCTTCCCAGCTTCCTTTCCAGTTTGCCCAATCAGCAGGCATTCCTACAGAAGCAATTTCTCCTTCTTCTTTTGCTTTCTCAATAATTTCATCGAGAGATACCTCTCTTAAATCCACGGACTCGGCTGCTTCTTTTGCACCACATCCAGCCATTACCATTGCTGCTGCACAAAACCCTGCTGCTACTTGTAACATTCTTTTTTTCATCACTTTTTTCTCCTCTCATACTGTTCAACAGCTATGATTCTATCATTGAGATCCTTCTGCAACTATCCTATTTACGTAAAGTTTGTTTAGAAATCTGTAAAATACTTCTTTCCAATGTTAAATTTTATATAGATTCATTTTCTATATACATTCAGATTTTTTCTGCTATACTGTAAAGAAAAAGGAGGTGGCTGTTTTGCTGACCTGTGATTACAAAATCATTTCCATTGATGGAGATTATGCTCATTTACAGAGAACCGATTTACCGGAAGAAGAACCCAAACTGGTTGCCCGCGCCCTTCTTCCACCGGAAATATTTGAAGGCTGTATCGTTCATTACGAAATGATGCAGTATGAAATGAAATAAGGGGAGGGTGTCAAAAGCCATGTAATACTTTTGACACCCTCAACCTACTTCTAATTTTCTTCTATTGCTTTTTTTGCAAATTCTGTAGTTACCAATTTTTCATAATCTGCCCGATTTTCCAGTTCGCCGGCCTCTTCCAGAATATCCTGAAGCAGTTCAAAACTATCTTTTTCAAATATCAGATTCTCCTTCCAGGTATCCTGCTCCTGATATCGTTTCACGATTGTAGTAATCGTATCCAGATCATTTTCCTTAAATTGCGGTTGAATCACCTTGGCAATTTCTTCCGGAGTATGAGAGTTTACATACAACACACCTTTTTGCAGAGCATTCACAAATTTCTGAATAATCTGAGGATTTTTCTCAAGAAAACTTGTTTTTGCACTGTAAGACGTGTAGGGCACATAACCCGAATCCACTCCCAGAGAAGCTACCACGTAACCATCACCCTCTTTTTCCAAAGCGGTAGCGGAAGGTTCAAACTCTACTGTAAAATCTCCCTGCCCGCCGGAAAATGCCGCCGCCGTAGAACCAAAATCAATACTCTGATTAATCCTCATATCTGTGGCGGGATCAAGACCATTCTTTTTCAAAATATATTCAAAAACCATCTGTGGCATGCCACCTGTCGCCATCATTACAATGTAAATAATCGTCCGATAATTGTTCAGAAGTCATTTGAGACGGTAAATCCGGCAGATATTGATGCATCAATACCGTAATCTCTTCTTCTGATTTCACAATATTGTAGGGTTTCAACGGATCATCCGTATCTTCCAAAATCCCCAATTCTTTCATCAGATTGATATAAGGCAAGATACTTTGTTTCGTTTTCTTAAATCCCAATGTTGTAATATGTTCTGACAAGTATTTTGCAGACGTATATCCACGTTCCTCTTCTATAATCAACTTCATTACAAGAGCGATTACGGTATTTTCCCGGCGATTCATCTCATCAGCAGGACTGTAATTGATTAAATCAGACAAACCATATTTTAAAGTGATTTCCGGCATTCCCTCTTTGCCTACGTCAATTCTCTCAATCAACAGTTCAATATCTCTTCGGTCAAGAGTTCCGCCGGCAATAATTTTATCAACGACATCCAACGCATTTCTCAATTTATCTTTTACATCCGGTGTCTCTATGGCTGTTTCGTTCAGTTCTTTTTCCTGTATCTCCAAACCATGAATCTGTGCCAGCAAATCCTTTTGCATGGAATCATAAGTTTCATGAATCAAATCCTCAGTTTCAGATGCTATGGATAAATCTTTTATTTTTTGTGTTAAAAGTACCTTTAGTTGATTTTTTCGATTTTGAATTTCTTCCTGAATGTCCTGTCGTTTTTCTGCCAGCGTTTTCTTTTCTGCCTCAAAGTCCCTCATATCATATGTGGAAATTACTTCACAAAGCGCTTCTCTGCACAGTTTAATATAATTCACCACATCTTCCATCAAATCATTTTCCTCAATCAGATGCGCTTTCTCACAATACCGCCTGCCTTTCGTATTATAGGTAGTACAAATATAATATTTTCTTTCTCTGCTGGATGTTTGACGCTTAATCGGTGTCAAGCGACTTCCACAATCTTTACAAAACAAACAGCTTCCAAAAGGATTGGGAATCTCTGACCCCATCCATTCCCCCCTACTTCCACGATAATTCGTGCGATTACGCTTTTCCTTTAATTCCTGCACAAGAGAAAAAGTGGCTTTATCAATAATTGCCGGATGATGATCTTCAAAAATACACTGTTCTTCTTTTGGAACACGTTTATCTTTGCCGTGTACTGTATTTCTGGCACGCTTTCTCAAACGAAAAGTTCCAATGTAAAAATCATTATCTAATAATTCCTTCACCATGCTGTCAGACCAAATGGCTGCAACTTTCTTTTTGCTTATGCGACCTTCTTCAATTTCTCGTTCTCGCTGTACCATAGAAGGCGTTGGAATACCCTGATCAGTCAAATAATTTGCTATTTTGCGATAACCGGATCCGGAGATATAAAGATCGTAAACCATTTTGATAAATTCTGCCTCTTTGGGAACGATTTTGATGATACTTTTGTCTTTCG
>DETV01000022.1:0-1685 GCA_002361775.1 Eubacterium sp. UBA3279 | reverse complement strand
GCTCTTTTGATTTTCTTACTGGTATCTTTTACATAACGCTCATTGAACCATGTTTTAATTCCAATGGTGTCGTCGCTGGAATCAAAAGAATCGTAATTATCATCAATGACAATGAGATGTTTTCCCCGTTCCTGAAATTCATCCAAAAGCAAAAGAACCTTCGCATTATGTCTGCCAAGACGAGAGAAATCTTTCACATATACGGTATCAATATCTTTATCCAGATCAGCCATCATCTGCCTAAATCCCGGTCTGTCAAAAATATAACCTGACACTCCGTCATCTTCATACCATCGGTCAATAACCATTCCATGATCGGTTGCATACTGATTGATAATTAACTTCTGATTTTCTATAGAAACATAATTTCGCTTATCGTCATCTCTTGAAAGACGCACATAACCAGCATTCATGTCCTCATCCTTTCTGAAATATTATTTATAGAATAATGTAATATAATAAGGGCGAGAGAATGTCTCCCGCCCATAGAAATTACTGATTGATTTCTTTTATATGGTTCCGAATCAACGCTTTTATTCCATTATGTATATTTTTATCCGGCTGCCCATCCGCAAACGTGACAACCCGAAAACCTATTTTCGTATATTTCTCCTTATCTGCCTCAAAGTCTTCTGAAGATGTATAATCTGTTCGCCACAAGTAATATGTAGGTTTCTGCAGAGCTATCACACCCTTTCGATTTCTGATGTCTATACTAAGATATAAACAGCAGATTGTTTTTGTGCCTGTCTGCTCTATAATATTTTCAGTCTGACTTGATTCGGCAGTAGCGAAAAAGGTTTTCATTTTTCCCATTTTTTCATGGGCAATATTACTCCGATATCTAGAACCGCCAACATATAACGGAACACACATTTCTAAAATACGATCATAAATCCGTTTCTTTTCTATGTTCGTTTCTTCTTTTAATTGTTTTATCGGAAGATTGGTAGTTACGATCAATGATCTGCCTGATCGATATCTTCGGTCAATTACGCTGAATACAATTCCAAGAGCATACTCAGAATTTCGTTCTGTGCCAAGATCATCCAAAATTAAAAGTTCATATCGCGCCAGAGCATTGATATATTCTTTTTTATCCTCTAATGGAAACATATCATCAATAATTGTATTAAAATTTGTCATCTTCACAGTAATTTCCTGATTCAAAAGTGCGTTGGCAATGCAACCGGCTATGTAACTCTTTCCTGTTCCTATTGGTCCCCACAAGAGAAAACCAATATGATTTTTCTTCATATCATTCCAATTTGCTGCGTATTCCTTTGCTTTCTCAATAACGGTAGTATTTTCTGCCAGTTCAAAATTCCAATCATACATTCGTGGTTCTTCAAAACATATTTTTTTGTTTCTTTCGACCAATTCACAATGTTCTCTTTCTTTCTGTGCCTTTTCTTCTGATTCACGTTTTTTACGGACACATGCACATTGTCTGAAATGTTTTTTCATTCCGAGAATACTGTCTGGAGGGAAAAATGCCTCTACAGGTTCTCCACAAATCTTGCAATATGCTAATCCATTTGCACCTAAATATGTGTTTTCCTGCTTTATCATAGACTATCGCCCTCCTCATATTCGTAATTTACTCCAATCTTATTACTAAAATTATATTTTTCTTTTACTTTACTAGGTGGCACATTTCCGACCATAGAAGAGGCTGTTTTCCG
>DETV01000091.1:3428-11997 GCA_002361775.1 Eubacterium sp. UBA3279 | reverse complement strand
ATTACATCAAATATCCCCTTAATTTCTCGAATTTCATCCGTAGCTGTCTTGCTGCATCCATAAGGGGATCTTCCTTCTCTGTCTGCTTCTATAACTTCTGCATTATAATGAACACATCCCAAAAAATCCTGCTTCGGGATTCTAGACCTTACAAACTTTTCATCTTCATCATTTCTGATTTTATTTGCTATGACCTTTACTTCCTTTACACCCAATTCTTCTGCCAAACGTTTTACATTTTTATAAGTCTGAACACTTCTGGCCCCCGGCTCTATCACGACGATAAATTGATCCATTCCTTCCGTTGTTCCCCGTCCTAAATGCTCAAGTCCTGCTTCCATGTCCAGGATTACTATATCATCTCTATGTAAAACCAAATTATTAATAATTCGTTTCAACATTACATTTTCAGGGCATACACATCCGCCTCCCGCAGTTTCCACAGTTCCCAAAACCAGAAGTCGAACACCATTATTTTCTTTTCCGTAAGTTTCAGGAATATCATCCACTTTTGGATTGACTTTATAAAAAGTATTACTTTTATCTGCACCTGTTCTCTCCTCAATCAACCTTCTCATTTTACTGATAGGCGTAATACTCTCCAGTTCTTCCTCTGAAAAACCCAGTGCAAGTCCAAAATTTGCATCTGGATCCACATCTACAGCAAATACTTTTTTTCCTTCTTCTGCATACAGCCGTGCTAATACTGCAGATATCGTAGTTTTCCCTACTCCGCCTTTTCCAGTTACAGCAATTTTCATCTGTTATCTCCTTAAATACTTCTTACTCCACTTCCTCCAGTTCTGTTCCTTCTGGAAGAATATATCCGCAGTTATCACATACTCCGTCCTCTGCAAGTATCCCGTCTTTCACAAAGGCTTCAATGCCTCCCGGTTCATGACAGCGTGGACAATCTAATTCCCGTATCTTTTTCTGATTTCTTACATCCTGGCAATTGGCAAATTCAATTTTTCCCATAGTGATTTCTCCATTTTCATTCCATATCAATTTGTCTTCGCAAAAAAGTTCCTACCATACGGGAAAAATCGCTGATATTACGAATATAGGCAAAGTCTTTTCCATAGATTCTCTTTTCCACGGAGAGTTCTCCTTCATTCCCTACAAAAATACCAATTACGAAAATTCCCTGATTTCTGGCCCGACGCACCTCATAAGCAGTATCTTTCACAGCTCCTTCTCCGTCATAGATCTTGGGCTGGCGGGTTCCTGGTCGTTGTATGCTCATATCACAGGGTTTTCCATCACTTAATACGATTAAAATCTTTTTTTTTTCCGGTCGCTCCATGAGAGAGGAACAGACTGTTTTCAGTGCAAGCCCATCTCTGTTATTGGCATACGCCCGAAATTGAAAGATTCTTTCATTTGTTTCCCTTGGATCTTCATAATCCCGAAATCTCTGAAGTACTGTATATCCCCAGAAAGCACAGTATCCTGTCACCCGATGAGGAATTCCTGCCTGGCTTAATGCTTCACTAATAATATATCCCTGCGCCGCTACCTGAGCCTGTCTGCCAGCTTGGGAACCACTGGAATCAATCAGGACGTCTATTACAAACTCAGAATCTTCTGCTCTCTTTTTTCTATTAAATAACTTGTCATCGTCTGTTCTTCCAATTTTCCATAACCTTTCAGGAACAAGCTGCCCTGCATCAGATCTGCTGACAGAATCATCCTTTCGGATTATAAATGCCCGTTTCAGTGACTCTGCCAACACAGAAATATTTCTTTTGATGATCCAGTGATTATTTCCATAATAGGCTTTATTTTTTTCAAACTGCAGCTGAGAAAAACGGTATTGATTATTTTTTATGACAGGGTTCTGTAAAATTCCATCTGTAAGATACAGGATACAGTTTTTGTGGATTCCTGTACAAAATTTCCGGTTGATTCTGGCCTGCTCCGATTCACTCAGATACGATTTCCCGTAATTCAGTTCCACATATTCCCGTATCCGTCGCACTGCCTGTGGATTTATATTCTCCGAGCTTTCCGGAACTTCTTCATTTTCCGGAGAGAAATAAAATCTTTTTTTCTTTTTGTTTCTGATATCCAGACTCATCATCTTTTTTTTGAGATTAGAAAGATATTTTTGAATGATGTCTTCCATCTGTTCATCCGTCATGCATTCCTGCCACGCGTCATTGGCTAATGCCATATCCGGTAAATTCAGAATCTTCTCCAGATTTCCATTCCTTTTTTCAAAAGAGGGATCCAGAACATGATTATAAATCTCATCTATCACGTTTATGACATCTTCCGTATTTTCCGCATCCTTCAGAGAAAGAATCTTGTACAATGCAATCTCTGCCTGTGGATCCATTCCCTCATCGTCTGTGTTCTCCAGAACATGCCTTATATACAGAAGCCTAATCCTGTGAATCAGGTCTGTTCCAGCTTTGTCTGATACCTGCTCTTTCTCGGCCTTTTCCAATTCTCTGAACGCCTGTTCTCTGATTTCCTTTGTTCCCAAACGTTCTCGAATGATAAAACGTTCCACAGCAGCATCCATGCATAATCCAGCAAGAGGCAAAAGTATATCTTCTCCAGCAGAAAAATGTAATTTTTTCATCAAATACATGCCAAGTTTCTTCTGATCAAAATATCGTGCAAAGGCACCCTGCTTCACTGCCTCATATAGAACCGTTTGTTTTGAATAAACATATTTTTCTGTGTCCGGTTCAAATTCCATATCATAATCACCACTGACTGTCCAAAAAAGATTTCTGATACGATTGCTGATCTCCAGACGATGTTCTTCCAGTTGTTTCGCCGGCCATCTGACATCCTCCATACAAGTTTACCCCCATATGTCTTTTCCGGTCCAGGAAGATGGGATTCTGGTAGAAACCACATCTTCTATGATCTCTTTTTCAAATACATCAAAACTTTTATTTATGATCCCCATCTGGATTGCATCAATTGGAGAAAGTCCACTTTTTGTTGCTTTTACAGCAGAAACCAGTCCTCTCAGGTCAAGAGATTTTGTTGAGATTTCTCCATGATAAGCTTTGATCTGCAAATCCAGAAACAGTCCTGCAAAAGCTTTCAGTGCACTTTTTTCCCCATCTGGAAAATGTTGTCTTAATACAAAAAGGACACTATCCTCATCCATTTCAGGCATATCAATTACCATAAACCTTGAAACCAATGCTTCATTTAGCTCTCTGGTACCTGCGTAGCCATAATTCATCGTGCCGATAAATCGTGTTGCCGGATGAAGTAAAATCCTGTTATATCCTGGAATATCGATTCTGCGCCGATAATCCAGTGTGGCATGCAGTACAGAAACCGCATCATTTTTTGCCATATTGATTTCGTCCAGGATTCCAAATCCTCCAAATTCCGCGCATTGGTAGATGGGGCCTTTCCGAAGGCGAACCTCATTATTTATAAAGGTATCCGTTCCAATCAGATCGGCACTGTCTGTATTTACATGAAAAGAAATGTCGTATTCCGGTCTTCCGAATATCCATGCCAGTGTCTCACATAGTACATTTTTCCCTGTAGCTTTCGCACCGGAAAGTAACAGGTTATCTCCCTGAAGAAGAGCTGCTATTGACATTTCCAGAATCTTTTTCCCATAAAACAGGATATCCGGTTTTTCTACCCGTTCCTTTACCTGATCCTCTACCTCATAACGCATGTGAAAATCTCTCAGTTCTCCAATTAGTTCCTGCGCTATCTTCTGGTCTTCTAAATATTTTTCTATTTCTGCCCAATGATTTCTCATGAAGATTTTCCTTTCTTTACAATTAGTTATGCCAAATCAGATAATATTTCTGTTTACTCAATCTTCAAACTTTCAATCCTCCAACTCACAATCCCAACTTCTTTACAATTTCTCCCAGTGCACTTCTTACAGGAGAATCTTTCGGAAGCTGTATGATCGGCTTTCCATCACAGTCATACTGATATACCTGGTCATCATGTGGCACAACCCCTAACAATTCCAGTCCCTGATTTCGAATTTCTTCCAGAGTTCCGGCATCCAGTTTTCCATCCGGAACACGATTCACGATTAATCCAGTTTTCTGTGGTTTAAAGTTTAACTCCTTCATCAGCTTTGCAATACGTCCGGCTGCCTGAACACCTCTTCTGGAACAGTCACTTACAAGAATCGCAACTTCCATCATTGGCAGGATTCCTCTGCTGATATGTTCCATACCTGCTTCGTTATCAACCACAATATATGGAGAATGACCTTGCAGTTTCTGAACCTGGGTCTGCACAAGACCATTTACAAAACAATAGCAGCCCTGTCCCTGGGTTCGCCCCATTACCATCAAATCATAATCGTCTTCTTCTGCAATTGCATCGGAAAGACGCATTTCCAGATAAGCCTGTTTTGTCATTCCTGCCGGAATCTGATATCGTGGATCAACTCCTGCACGTTCAATCTCTTCTCTCAGTTCTCCGAGTGTAATCTCCGGTTCAACGCCGAGCACTTCATTCAAATTCGCATTTGCATCTGCATCTACAGCTAAAACCGGATGTTTTCTATTTTCACATAAATATTGAATTAACAATCCACAAAGGGTTGTTTTCCCTACGCCACCTTTTCCTGATACTGCAATTACATGTCCCATGTTTTTCCTCCTAAAATTCTGAACAATCTGTTGACTTTTTCTTTAAACCTCATTATAGTTGTTACTATATAAATTACAATAATCAATCTGTGAGATTTGTATGGTTACTCAACACATCAGAAAAATTGTTGAGAAATTATATGATACTAACTAATACAGGAGTATATAATGTCAGAAAAAACGAGAAAACAAGATCGCCGTACCCGCTATACCAGGCAAACCATAAAAGATACGTTCTTAGAGTTGTTAAATCAGAAAAGTTTTACGAAAATTACAGTTACAGAGATCTGCAAAAATGCTGAAATCAACCGTGGCACTTTTTATCTTCATTACTACGATATCCATGATGTATTATCAGATATTTTTAATGATATGACTCAGGATATGTTAACAACTGTAGATCATTTATTCTGTCTAAATCAAAAAAGCTGTTCCTATCCGTTCTGTCAGAAAATACAGATGGAATCACAATACAGGGCACTGTTTCTGGATGATGCAATTGCCCCTATTCTTCTGGAAAAAATAGCAGAAAATACAAAAGAAGGCTATGTGACCTGGCTTATGTCACACAGCCTCCTGACCTTTGAACAGGCAGAATCGGTTTTTTATTTTCAAATGAATGGCTGCCTTTCCATCAACAGACTGATGCTCCGCAATCACTGTAATGACTGGAAACAGATTCAGACAGTAATCGACAAATTTATCAAAGCCGGGTTGGAAAGTTTTCTGATTCATGATCAGAGAGAAGAAAAGGCTTCCGATAATTTTTGCAGCAAAATTTCTCCAACTGTTACCGCATCTTCTACACTCAGATAATGATCGGCATGATCCTGAAGAAATATTTTGCCAGATGCAGGAAATTCTTCATCTGCAAACCATATCTTTAAAGTTACCGGATATCTTGGCAGAACTGGAAAAACAGCACACAGATCCGCCTTTGTTTCTGTGAATTCTGCACCTAGGTTTTTACATGCTTTCTGAATTTTCTCAGGATCTTTATCCTGCAAAAGCTTTTCCAGTTTCTGCTCTGCAGTCCGGTCAAACTTGGTTCCCCGAATCAATCCATCTTTCAGGTTACCAAAAGTAATGAGCTTCTGTGAACCTTCTGTTCCATCAGCCATATCCAGATAATGCAGCAATGTCAGATAATGCCATTTGTCCATGTCTGAGTTAATACGAAACTCGGGGAGTTGAATTTCAATCGTTTCATAAAAACTCAGTACTTCAAGCACATTTCGGCTGCTATGAAAAACAGCCCCACTTTTTGCAGCAAGATCCTCTCCGGAACGATTTTGCAGCCGTTTTACTGCTGCCTGCAACATTTCCTGAAATGCACGATTTTCTGTTTGATTTTTGTATTCCATAAACTCTCCTTTGTGAACATTTATAGTATCATGTAATAATCAATGTTTATACAAAGATTTTGGTGTTCTCATAAATCTAACTTTGTACGGATTCTCTTTCATCCATTACCTCAGTCATAGTTTCATAATCTTTTCCATAAAAACAGCAATTCAGGCATGTTGGACATTGCCATCCCTTTTTTTCAATCTGCATGCATTTAAATGCCGGTATGCTCTTAATAAATTTGCTTCATATTCTTCTTCAGGCTGTGAACCTTCCCTGTTTTCACGATAATAAAGGTGATACATTTTTTTAGTCATATGTTTTTTGGATTCTGGTGTATAAATAGCACATGATACAATCCTCCGTAAGTTTCATTACTGTGTTGACTTTTCCTTTAACTCCCATTATAGTTGTAATTATATTATTTACAATCATCAAAGCATTAAAAATGTATAGTTTATCAACACATTTAAAAGAACTGTTGAGAACTTGGGATGTTTTAAACAAACCAGAAATATTTTCACCCCAAAAACGCGAAAACAAGATCATTATATCATACTACAAGGAGTTTCTTATTATGAAATACTCAACGAAATTAAGCGATACTGTTCATGTGATGGTTCTGATTGCTATCAACCAGGAAAAATCCCTCTCCAGTGCCTCAATTGCAGAAAGTATCCATACAAATCCCGGCTTTGTACGCCAGCTTATGTTAAAACTAAAAAAAGCGGAACTTATGACCAGTGTAGCCGGACATGCCCGTCCTTCTCTTTCAAAACCAGCAGATCAGATTACATTGCTGGATATTTATAAAGCAGTTGAAGGTGATAAACCATTGCTTCATTTAGATACTCATACTAATCCAGAATGTGGCGTTGGCATTAACATTCAGTTATCTTTGCAGGGATTTTATAATGAAATTCAAAAGACTGCCGAAGAAAAAATGAATACGATTACTTTACAGGATATCATAGATATCTACTATCAGCGGATATCTATAGAAAACAACTTACAAAATATCATTTAACAGGAGAACATTTTCATGTACTTTCAGCAAATACGAAATGCCACTATTTTTTTATATTATGGTGGAAAAACATTTTTAATTGATCCTATATTAGCTCCAAAAGGAAGCTGGCCTCCACGAACCATCAAAGCAATGACAGATTGAAAATATTTCAAATTAACCTTTCAAAGCCGATATTTTATTCCAGTTTTACTGAAATAAAATATCGGCTTCTATTATTTCAACCTGCTATCCAAATGGATATCCTGGATTTTCTGTTCCAATTTATCAAAAAATAATTTTTCTAATACTTGTTTTTCACAAGTTTTGCTGAAACTTATATACATTTTTTCATTTTCTACTTCTAAAACTTTTTTTCATCCACATTTTTAACACCATCATTGCGATATTAATCAAAAGGAATATTATAAGCAAATTGACCGGAAGCCACTCTCTGATAATATCTCCCAGAACTACAATTCCTGCAAGACTGGATAAAAAGCATAATTTTGAAATATCATCCCACTGCTTTTTGTAAATCTGGATTCCTTCAATAATATACAGAACTGAAATCACTCCAATTATTATAAACAACGCTAACGCCAAAATTCGGAAAAGCCATGCTTCACCTGCCTGATATGCCACCTGATTTCCAAAACCATCATCATAGGTCGGTATCACCAGCCATTCTATAAATCGACAATACCATCTGATCGGAACTCTAAAAAAATCAAGCAAATCTCTTTGAAAAGCACTACTTTTCAATATTGAAAATAAAATTATTGCCACATATCCTGCTCCCCAGAAATATTCTTTTTCTTTCAATATATCCATCTGTCTTTTGGCATTTAGATTTGCTCTTTGTATCTCCACATCTGCCCGTTTCTTTTCCCTTTCAACCTGGGCCACTGCCTGCTTTGCCTGTTTCTCTGCTTCTTCCTGTCTCTGCTGTGCCTGATCCACCGCTTCAACGGATGATTTATTTACCTGAACTTGCAATTTAGAGTTCCAGTCCCGAACGTCTTTTATTTCTTCTTCGAGCAGTTCTTGCTCGCTCCTGCTCATCAATCCGTTTCTGTTCCTCAAGTCGTCGTTGCTTTGCTGTAAGGACTGATTGAGTTTCCGCATTTCGGACAGTTCTGCTGTCATCTGCTGAATTTCTGCGTTCGACTTCTGCATTTCTTCTTGCATTTCGTGATTCTCGAAGAATAGCTTCTGTTTGTCCATTTTCAACTTGTGTGTCCTTTCCTGGAATTCCTGTATAAACTCGTTCATCTTCTGATTTCTCGCCTGCAACTCGTCCCGCTCTGCCGTCACTTTCTCCAGCGTTTCTGCCTGTTCCTTCGCAAGCTGCTTCCACCTGTCGGTAGTATCCGGTAAGTTCTTCGTCTGCTCCGGCTGTTCGTTCTGCTTCGGCTCGTATCCTTTCGTAATTTCCATTAAATTCATTCTCTAACCCCTCCTTGCATATGTCCAGATGAAAGGTTTTGGACAGATTGCTGTCACGCACTTTCTTCCCATCCTGATTCTGGAACGTGATGTGCTTTCTCTTTTCCGTCCAGTTCACACTCCATCCGAACTGTTTCATTTTTTCTATAAACTTTTCTTT
>DETV01000091.1:0-3106 GCA_002361775.1 Eubacterium sp. UBA3279 | reverse complement strand
CCATCAAAGTGCTTTCCTTTCTCGGCAACGGTCAGTCCACGTTCCCGGCACATCTGATTGGTAAGCTGTTTCATACGTTCCAGATCCTTTTTGGTGTTATGCAGTTTTCTTCCATCTTCATAACTCACTGAATTAGTAACCAGATGGCAGTGGATATGATCTTTATCCTTATGCACAGCCACTAAGGTCTGGAATCCACTGAACCATTTTTCTGCAAACTCTTTTCCAAATTCAAATGCCTGCTCCTGAGTAATCTGCTCGTCCTTATGCCAGGAAATAATGTTGTGGGCATACATTCTCCCAGAATCTTTATCCCACACATTCTTTTCCTCTAAAAATGTTCTGTACACCAGATCATAATTGATCTCGTCATGACAATATGGACCTGTTACATAGGTAAATAATTCGTTGGTCTTGTCCTGTCGCAAAACATATTCGGTACAATTTCTCATTGCTCCATGTGTATTTGTCCGCTTATTAATCGTCTTATTAATAGCCATATCTTTTCACTCTCCTTCCGGTACTTAAGAATATTTTTATTCAGGAAATACAGCGTACTGTCATTTGGAACTTCTCCATCTATATGCAGCTTTCTTGCAATCTGATTGATATTTGTAGTAGCTCCCCGGAGCTGACTGAGAATATCTGCAAACATCTGGTTCAATCTTTTTAGTTCTTCCACTTCCTCTGTAGAAGCTATCTTCAAATCTGCGATTGCTTTTATTACAACTTCCTGCTGTGTTCTTCCGGATTCCTTTACTTTGCTTTGAAGCAGCTCATATTCTGCTTTATTCATCCGTATGGTTACTGTATGATTTCGTTTTCTCATAGGCCTTTATTTCCTTTCTCTGCTTGATTTCTGCTCTATATTTACAACCACAGCGTTATGTCTAAATTAACAGAGGATTCCATAAGGGGATGTGTAACGTTCCCCTTTGGCAGATGCAAGACAACGTCTTAGCCAATCCGTGGCAATCTGAGAAGAAGTATCCAGTGGATATTTCTAACACAGAATTACCACCATTGGCGTGCCGGGGTTCCAAGGGGCGGAGCCCTCTGGCAAGTTTAGGAACAGCCCAAAGGCTGTCTCCGGGGCAGGGTGGCTTGCCACTTTGCGAAACTTGCCTGTCGTCTCCCCACCACTGAACCGACACCCACCAAGCCATATTTTCCACCCTACGTTATCAGATCAAAATGGAGATGACCGGTGGTTTTGTGGTGCAGGGACAGACTGTGGAAGAAATAGAAAAGCTCCCATTTCGATAGATTTTCTCTTTCTGAAACAGGCTGTTCATGCATCACTCCGATGCGAAGTATCGGACAATCATGTGCCGTATCCGGCACTCTATTCTTTTCTTCGCCTTGCTTGTTCAATCCACCCATCTGCCAGCGCTTTTCTGTTATATTTTCCTATTATTTCTGTCTTTCTTTTTCTGGATCTCTTTCCATTTCTGCTAAAAGACATAAAAATAGCAGTCATAAACATTTCTCCAATTCATAATGTCTGAAATGCCATCACTGCCATTGTCTTTTTCTGCTATTCTGTTTTTGTAAAGCTATTCCTTACTGTCAGTCTATTTTCCTGTTACTGCTATTTCATAACCATCTAAAAACTGTCCGCAAAATCCAGTGCTGCATCCATATCAGCTTCTTTCTCCCAGTCCAGATTATCTTCTGCGATCTCTCCTTCCGTTTTCTCCATTGTTAGTGTTCTGTCCAGCAGATTAATTTCTCCTACCGATTCTTTTACAAACGGTACAAGCATTTCCATCAGATTCTTCGCTATAGCCATCGGAACGGATTCTTTCACTCCATCCCGGACTGCTGTTTCCACTCTTTCCAGAAAAGCATCTTCCTTTTCTCTGGTTTCCAGATACGGATCTGCTTCATTCCTGTACTCTCTGGAAAAATAATCGTTTAAAGCAACTACAACTGCTCTGGTGTACGATTTATATTTTTTCCTGTCCATCGTCTGCAAATATTCCCATGCCTGCCTGTCCTGTTCATCACAAAGATTCAAACGGATATTTGTGTTGATGATTTTCCGTTCTTTTCTCATACAAGCATCCCTCCGTTTCTCTGGATTTTCCTTACGGTCATTGCTTCATAGCCTTTCGCTGTGGCACAGATGTCCCGTACAATTGTCACCCGGCTCTTGTCATATTCTCCAAAATTCTGGATCATACAACCTCCACCGCCGACCACATACAGACGCATCAGTTCTGGATTATATTCCCGTTCTCTCAGCTTATGAAAGATTTCTTTCGTATAATCTCCGGCAGCTTTACGAATGACTGTCAGATATTTCTCACCAATATCTGCTGTCCCGGTACGAATCACCTGCTCAATCACCAGATCATCCACCACTGTTCCCAGTTCTTTCAACAAAGATTCCCTGACTGCAAGCACACACTGGTGCGTTCCATATTTCTCTGTAAAGCATTTCTTCTCTAATGGACGGGAATTATTGATATACATGATGTTCATAGTCCCGTTTCCAATATCCACAAGCATGTTGATTCCTTTGAAATCCTGTAAACGGTAAAAAGCTGCTGCAAATCCTTGTGGGTAAATATCAACTTCTGCAAACTCCACATGATATTCTTTATTGCGGAATGTAAAATCCACACATTCATTCTGGAGAAGATATTTCTGGAAATCTTCTTTCTGTGTAGCTACCCAGGTAAGTGGAAGTCCGGCTGCAATGTGTACCTTTGCCCGATTCATACCTTTCCCATCCAGTTCCCTTGCGACAGCTGCCAGTGTCAGCACATAATAGTCCTCGTCCTGCGTTTTCTCTGCACAGAACTCCTTGTGTTCCTCTCCGATCTGGTAATACATGCCATTGTAAACAAGAAGATTATTCTGAAAGATTGGCTCCTTGTCATATCTGGCTACACCGGATGGAAAGCATCTGGTAGCTGTTTTCATGTTTCCATAACCATGATCAATCCCGATCACCATAACTGTTTCATTTCTGTTATTTTTCATCATTCTCATAATCATACCTCATTCTTTCTTTTCTTATCCAATCCTATTAACACTTACGTGAATTGATAAGATGGATATTTTATTTACTGGTTCTTTAATAATTCATATTTAATAA
>DETV01000027.1 GCA_002361775.1 Eubacterium sp. UBA3279 | reverse complement strand
GCCCACTTGTTGATCATGCTTCTGCTGACCTTTGCCAGATAGGAAGCTTCATCAAAAGTAAGATACTTTATATTTCCATTGCTTCCTCTTATTCCGGTTTGTGATAATTTCTTCCGCCGGAAATTAGCCAGGGCAATATTCTGTTCCTGTGCAAGTTCTTCATAATCATTCGATGGATCCAGTTTATACCGATCCTGACCTTCCAGGAATTTTTGAAAACTCTCTTTTGTGATCCTTTTCTTTTCTGCAATCACAATGAATTCAAAAAAATGACTATACTTTGGATTATCAAGAATTGTATATACTGCGCTTCTGGTTGTTCCAAGCAGCTGTGCCATCTCAGGCATCGTAATAGTTGCCTCTTCCAGAAGAGCATCTTTCTCTCTGTCTTCCTTTGTTCGATACCGGGACTGGCTTTTATACCAGTTCTGAAAAGATTCTTTTGGTATTCGTTTCCAGTAATCGACAATAACAGCTTCCATTTGATTTTTCTTGAGTAACTCATAAACAAGATAATCATCAACGTCCAACAGATCCGCGACTTCCTTAACAGAATAGGACCAGGATTTTAATTCTTTCCCTGGTTCTTCTCCGGTAACTTTATGGTATTTAATCTGATTGGCATACCATTTTTCAAAGCTGGCAATATTGATTCGTATCTTTCCGGCAATCTCTTTTGATTCAAAAACGTTTTTATGCACCAGCCAATATCGATCTGTCTTTTTTAATCCCAGTAGCTTTCCCATTTCCGGCACTGTCATCCAGGTTCTCTTTTGTGTTGGACGCCGTTTGTAAGGACTTTCTTCTGAAATCTTCGAAATGATTTCTTCAACATCGTCCATTTCTGGAACTTCTTTTTGTTTCATAATTGCTGTTGCCATTTATTCTTCACTTCCTGTCTTTTTAGTGTTAGTGTTTTTTCTTATATCATATCTCAAATCCAGATAAAAATTTAGGATGTCGATTGCAGACAAAATCTGCCTGATCAACACCCTGTTTTTTACTGTTCCAAGTTATCGAGCCAGTCATCGAAACTCTTCTTAGAGATGCGATACTTTCCGCCATCCAACTGGATCCACCGGAATTCCTTTTTCTTCAAAAGGTTATAAATAGTAGGTCTGCTGACTCCTAAGATTTCCTGTAACTCCTGAACTGTATAACATCTTTTCTCTGACATTTCTTTATCCTCTTTTCTTTGAAATATGAAAGAAAAATTATTCCTTCATATAACGAAACTCTCAGAGCATGTTTTACAGTGGTCAAAAGCAAATTTTTTTACTTTTTTCTTTTCTTGATTTCTGCATTTATCCTGAAATCAAGAAAAGAAAAAGAGCATATGGAATTGAATCCATACACTCTATGATTACTGGAACTTTATTTCATTTTTAATTCAACAAACTGGAATCTGTCTATTTCATCCTATCTATCATATTCTTTATTTTCAGTTCTATCTGATTAATTACTTTGATGAAATCTTCGTCTGATTTTCCTGTCGGATCATCCAATCCCCAGTTATCATCAAATGGTCTTCCAATGAACGGGCATCCAACATTACATCCCATAGAAATAGCAATATCTGGCTCTGGTATATCCGAAATCAGCTTTGAATACTGTTCTTTCTCCATATCAATGCCATACATTTCTTTCATAATACGAACTGCATCCTGATTTATTTGTGGCTTCGTTTCCGTTCCAGCAGAATAACTTTCAAATACGTCGGATGCAAAATGCTTTCCCAATGCTTCTGCAACCTGACTTCTGCATGAATTATGGACACAAATGAACGCTACTTTCTTCATACCTATCCCCTAACTTTCTTTAATGCTTTTATCACATCATCCTTACTTAATACTTTCCCCATTGAGACTACTTTATTATCAATAACCAGAGCAGGTGTACTCATAACTCCCATTGCCGCAATCTGACCAAAATCTGTAACATGGTCAATCTCATCCGTCATGCCAAGCTCACTAAGCGCTTCCTTCACATTCTTCTCCAATGCATTGCATTTATCACAACCGCCACCAAGAACTTTCACATTTGCTCCTGATGAAAGAGTTTCCTTTGCTGCCTCAACGCTTTCTTCATTGCAATTTCCACCACAGCAACAACCTGATTGTTCCTTAACCATTTCCTTTTTGTCCTTTTTCTTTCCAAATAAGCTCATAATTTCAATCTCCTTTTTTCTTTTTCTAAACCAGTAGATACTGAATTGCATTAAAGAAATATCCAACAATAATTATTCCAACTGCACATATTACAATAAAAATTCCTAGTAACTTCGGTTTCACTGCCTTTCTAAGCATAATCATTGACGGTAACGAAAGTGTAGTCACACCCATCATAAAACTTAAGATTGTTCCAAGCTGTGCCCCTTTTGCAAGTAATGCTTCTGCTACTGGTATCGTACCAAAAATATCTGCATACATAGGAATGCCGACCAACGTTGCCAGAATTACACCAAATGGATTATCACTGCCAAGAATCTTTTCTACCCAGCTCTTTGGAATCCAATTGTGAATAACAGCTCCTATTCCGACACCAATCAAAATATATGGAAATACTTTCTTAAAGGTGTCTATAACCTGTTGTTTTGCAAAAGAAAGTCTTTCTTTTTGCGTTGGTTCATCCATATCAATATCGACCGCATTCGCTTTTCGAATAAACGCTTCCACTTCATTCTCCAAATGAAGCTTTTCAATAATTGTTCCACCTATTACCGCAATAACAAGCCCTACAATCACATATATGATAGCAACTTTTGATCCAAATATACTCATCAGCAAAACCAGACTTCCTAAATCTACCATTGGAGAAGAAATCAGGAAGGAAAATGTCACACCTAATGGAAGTCCTGCACTGGTAAATCCAATAAACAGTGGAATGGACGAGCAAGAACAGAATGGTGTCACCGTACCAAGTAATGCTGCAATACAGTTTGCCCAGATTCCATGAAAACGCCCCATAATCTTCTTACTTCGTTCTGGTGGAAAGTAGCTTTGAATATAGGAAATCATAAAAATCAGGATACAAAGCAATATCGTTATCTTCAAAACATCATATAGGAAAAACTGTACACTTCCACCCATCCTACTTGAAGTATCCAAGCCAATTTTCTCAAGAAGATTTCCAATTAATGTACTCATCCATTTCATTCCCAAAATCTGATTTTGAATAAACTCCCAAATCATTATTGACAGCACCCACTTTCCTCTTTACAGCAGGATAATCCTTCAATAAAAGTTTTAAAGGCATTCAGGGTCTCACAATTCAATGAATAATGATGCCATCTACCTTCTTTCCAATCATTCACCAGCCCACATTCATTTAAGATTTTCATATGATGAGAAAGTGTAGGCTGTGTAATCTCAAAAGCCTCCAATAGTTTACAACCACATTTTTCTCCGTCGGAGAGCATTTGGATAATCTGCAATCTATTACTATCTCCCAATGCTTTACAAATAAGTGCTACATCTATTGTATTCATATTGTCCTCCTTTACATAGATAATTGTCTATGTTTCTATTATGCATTATGCATAGATGATTGTCAATGTTTATTTTTATGGTTTACAAAATTCCCATCACCCCTTATTAGAAGTGTATGCTCATGATTTCAGGAACAACAAGAGCCAAAAGAAAACACCTGCCGCTTTTGACAGATGTTCCACTATAAACTATCTATTTTTCATCAAGACAAACACCGAGTTTCTCAATTCTAATTCTCCAAACTGGGAATTGTTTATTTCTTTTTTTTCGGTTTTAGGGCTGGCAATTCATCATACATTGCATGAAACAAGCCTGTCAAAAATTCCTTATTATCAACCTCATCTACCAACAACATCTCTTTTGCTCCCTCATAGGGTAATTCATACGGAGCTGTCGGCATATAACTAATTGCTGATTTTACTGGTTTAACAAGTAATCTATCATCATAGATACCACCTACAATCTTGCCACGATAATAAATAATAAATTCTCCCATCATAGCTCGATAAGTAATTTCTTCTAACTCAGATAGCTGCCCTAAAATAAACTCTAAGTATTCCTTGCTTGATGCCATATTTCCACCTCAAATTCCGATTTGCACTTCAAATCGTTTTCTTTATTCTATCATAGCATCCATTATTCCGCCATCAGTCTTTCGAACCAGGTATCCATGACAATGATAAACTGGCCTGCTTCTGGCAATTCTTGCAGCATTTCGTCAAGAGTTTTCTGTTTCACATATTTCTGCACATACACCCAACAGGCAATGCTATTCCAAGCACAGCGGAAGCACCAAAGCCCGATGGGGAACAGGAGAATCAGTACACAGCACACAATCCCGAAGCAGCAAACAATAATTGCACATGGAAGTCTAATCCAAGTGCATCTGCTTTCGCCCGCACGATGTTGAGATTTATCTGGCGCTCCAGAACAATAGAATGTGGTATTGCCACCCCAGCAGCCTGCACCAGCTTGTGAGCGCGGTCTTTGTCCATGCACAGAGCAAACGCCAGTACGCCGCACCCCACAAGAGGAATGCCCGCCAATTCAAAAAGGCCCTGCACCGTCCCATCCTCCCCATTCTGACCATGAAGGACGGGAAAGGCGGCGTCCAGACGAATCTTCTACATAGCTCCCTGTCCAAATACCAGGAGAGCCGATTCGCTTCGGTTCGGCAATACCACGGCGGGAGTGCAGATTTCC
>DETV01000060.1 GCA_002361775.1 Eubacterium sp. UBA3279 | reverse complement strand
CTTCCCACACAAGATAATATAAAATAAAGACATTATACTAGGAGGATTTATTTCATGGCACCATCAAAAGTATATTTTACAGACCTTAGAACACACAACTCTGTCAGCCTTCCCGAAAAGCTGAAACGTCTGATCAAAAAAGCAGGTATTGGGGACATCGATTTTGAGAAAAAATATGCCGCCATCAAAATTCATTTTGGTGAACCGGGTAATCTGGCTTATCTTCGTCCCAATTACGCCAAAGCAGTAGCTGATGTAGTAAAAGAATTAGGAGGCAAACCTTTCCTTACAGACTGTAATACACTGTATGTAGGGGGCCGTAAAAATGCACTGGATCACATGGACAGCGCCTATGAAAATGGTTTCTCTCCTTTTTCCACCGGCTGTCATGTAATCATTGCCGATGGATTGAAAGGTACCGATGAAGCTCTCGTTCCCGTGGAAGGCGGCGAATATGTAAAAGAAGCAAAAATAGGACAAGCCGTTATGGATGCTGATATTTTCATCTCTCTTGCCCACTTTAAAGGACATGAAGCCACCGGTTTTGGCGGAACACTGAAAAACATCGGTATGGGATGCGGCTCCAGAGCCGGTAAGATGGAACAGCACAGCGCAGGAAAACCTCATGTAAATCATGATGACTGTGTGGGATGTAAGATGTGTACTAAAATCTGTGCTCATGACGCCATCACCGTGACAGACAGAAAAGCAACCATTGACCACAGTAAATGTGTCGGCTGCGGAAGATGTATCGGCGTCTGTCCTCATGATGCAGTCAACCCTGCTTCTGACGAATCAAACGATATTCTGAACAGAAAAATTGCAGAGTACACAAAAGCAGTTGTAGACGGAAGACCTTGCTTCTACATTAATATGGTAATCGATGTTTCTCCTTATTGCGACTGCCATGCTGAAAATGATGCAGCTATCGTTCCTGATGTGGGATTCTTTGCATCCTTCGACCCGGTTGCTCTGGATGCGGCCTGCGCAGATGCAGTAAATAAACAGCCTGCTATTGCCAACAGTGTACTGGGAGATCACCAGCATAACCAGGGAGACCATTTCCATAAAGTAAGTCCGGAAACAAACTGGATGTCTGCTATCGACCATGCAGAAAAACTGGGATTGGGAACCAGAGAATATGAATTAATTACAGTAAAATAAAGCCATAAAATTACCGCACAGGATACTGATTATATCCTGTGCGGCATTTTTTATAGCAATAATGCTGTCACACACACAATTCCCATGATCATTACTGCTGCTGTACCACATATAATTCCCGGAGACAGAAAATTTCTGTTATTTTTCTTATAACTTCCCTTTCTTTCCTCCATATCCAATTCACCCTGCTCCGCCACGTAACACCCATAATCCTGAGCACATTCTCTGATAATACGATTATATTTTTTCATAGAACCTTTATCCTCCAATGTGCAGCAACAAACTACTGTCCGGGGATATAATTGCTGTAACTTCCACAGCATAACTTCATATGATTCGCGAAAATAATTCTGGTAATAATCACCGGATACCTGTCTTTTTTTATCCTCTAATGGTATACCATTCTCCCAGTCATATTTTCCCATAGAAATCAATATCATATCTGGCTGTTCATACGTTCCTTCAAGTTGATATAAACGATAATCACTATTTCCCGAACAAAGATTATTCCCAGAAACCATACTTCCTATACAGGAATTGTCCATAAGAATTTCTCCGCCCATTTCCATAATTTCATTTAGGTATCGGCTGTCTGTTCCATCACTTAATACAGAAATCTTCTTTCCTTCCAGAAATTTCCGTTTCCACGGACTGATTACAGAACGAAATATCTGTCCATAATATGCTCCTGCAGCATTTTCTGAATGAATTGCAAATACAACTTCCCAAAATGAATTGGCATAGTCACCTTCTGTCAATTCGCTCCAAAAAGCTTTCGCTACCATTTCCGGTGGATTACCGAATTTCTCACATCCAAAAGCTCCTAAAACCAGAGCCTGAATCCCATTTGCCTCAGCAGCAGCAAAAATATTTCTAAATCTTCTTCGATAAAGTTTCTCCAACTTCTGATAATCATACACAGTCAAACCGTTTAAATTAGGAGGCGGACAACTTAATACATCTATCTGATACCATTGGTTTCGATAAGGAAAATTTTCTGCATCATCTCTAAATACAGTAATTCCCGGGGAATAAATAATCTTGTCACTGTAATACTGATTCTGTATGTTATTATATCCGTAAAAATCTCTGTATAACTCTGGCTTCATCAAACATGGATACAGATTTGTACAACAACATAAAACTTCCTCCTGACCACTTCCCCCGTAACTTACGCTCCCTCCTGGATTTACTGCATTGGCAAAATTTAAGATTCCTACTTTGACATATTTTTGCGAAAGACGTTCTGCGGCTTGAAGTGTCTTTTCCTCAGTCACCAGGATTTCTGTGGGAATACTTCCCATGATTCTTGTAACATCATAATTTTCTGGTATGACTTGGGTATTCAATACCGCCTGCGAAGTAGATTGACAAATTGAATCATTTTCCCACAAAAAGCACTGTGTATTTTGAAATACATAATTAAGCAGTTGTTCCATCCCTTTCTCTCCTTTCTGAGGGATTCTTAATTAATTCTATAATAATCATACCATACTTCACAATTTGGATGACGATTTATATACTCCTGAATCTGTTCATAAGGTACCGAAGATGCACAGGGATGAAGTAATTCCAATTCCTTATCCATAATCGGAGAAATATCGTCAATATCTGTACATTCATGAAATCCCAGATATTTCAACGAAGTAAGTTCTGCCAGACAGGATAAGTCTAAAGAACCGGTACTATAAGCCAGATCTAACTCTTCCAGAGAACTGCAACCTGATAATGGTGATAAATCTGAAATTTTACAATTTATAAACTGAATGCTACGAAGTTCTTTACACCTGGATAGCGGTGAAAGATCATCTAAGACTGCATCATAAACTGAAATGTCCTTAACATCATAAGTATATGTTACACCTGCAAGCACAAATGTATTGGGATCTGTCTTTTCTTCTTCCTCCTCTGGTTCTTCTTCCCAGTCAGAAATCATATTCAACGGACTGACCTCTATCAACGCATTATCCTGAGAAAAATTCCCTTCCTGATCTGTTTCAATTTTCATACTACAGCCCAGATACTCAAAAGTAAGATAATTCTTTCCATTTTCTGATTCAAGAACATCAACTACCTTAATTCCAAACATCTCTTCTATATGAATATTTTCTATGTATCCTTCAAATCCCACAAATAATTCTTCTGGATTTTGAATTACAACCTTGTATGGTTTTGCTTTTGGCATAGGTTTTTTGTTAAACTCATCAATCATCTGATTATATTCCGACGTATTCTTAAAATACATAAACATTTCCAGACCTTTGAATTTTATCTGATAACCTTCTTCTCCTGACACATAATTTACGTCTACCTGTTTATATTCATTTAAATATTGTTGAAAACAGTATTCTGATACCATATGTACCACATTATTGCGAAGCACCACCTTTTCAGAAGATATATTTTTTTGATTATCTGAAGAAAGTTTTTTCTGTGCGCTTTCCTTAAATTCTTTTGTTCTGCTATCTCCAATAAAAACAATCAGATCCTGCAATGTAGAATTATTAGTACGCAAAAGACCTAATCTGGCAATTTCAGTGGCTTCATAATACTTTCCCTCCTGTAAATAATACTCAGCCAACTCTATATATGCCTCTGGTGCTTCCGGTTTTAATTCAATAGCTGCCTCATATGCACTGATCATCTGAGAATAATCCGCTTGTTCCAGATACATTTTAGCCACATTCATCTGCTCATAATAACGATCTTCTTTTTTATGGGATAGGATTAAAAAAACAGCCCCTGCAACGATTCCCACAATCATTATCACTGTAAGAGGAATTATTATCCTTATCATCTTGTTCTTTTTCATTCGTCCTCACCTCTTTGTTATATTGTTTTATCTATTTTCCTTTTTTGCAGATATATCCATATTCTTATGCTTCCATATAAAATCATCAAAATACAGAATATCACCAACGCCAAGTAAAACATCCATTCATATCCTGTCATATTTCTCCTCATTTCTATTCCTGTAACCAACCTTGTTTTTTCAATTGACTGATAATTTCACCCATTTGCAATATAGATGGATCATTTTCCGGTACAATATTTTGTTGTTCACATATCCTGACTGCTTTTTTGTAATACTGTTCTGCTTCTCTATAATCATTTATTTTCTTTGTCCGATCATTTTCCATCCTGTAGCACACATATGCCAGTCGAATACATATTTCATATTCATCCGGATATTTTTGCTCCATTTCCAATAACAGTTCCTTTTCTTCCTGAAGCATATCCATAGTATTATAAACTGTAGCCAGATTATATAAATCTGCCAGTTGCGCATACCCTCCCGTCCAAAGTTCTTCCAAACATGAGCGTGCCTGCTCCAGATATTCTTTTTTTCCATTTTCAATGACTTTTAAGCAAAGCTCTCCTTCTTTTCTCATCCATATGTATTTCCAGGAGCCATTATATTTCTTAGACATATCATCAAAAAATTGAATACATTCTTCACTTTTTCCTAATTCTTCTCCCGCTTCCAACAGAATAACAGAAACTCTGGTAAGAATTTCCAAATCATCAGAAGAAGCTGCTTTACGAGCAAATTCCCACGCTTTCTCATATTCTTTTTCTTTCAATGCAATCTCCGCCCGTATGAGCATCCCATCTGGTTCGGATAAACCCAACGCCAAAGCTTTTTTCATATAGGTCTCTGCCTGTGACATTTTCTGTAAATATACCTGTATAATTGCCAGATCACGATATACCAAAGGATCATTTTTTCTATAAAGTAAAACTTCTTCCAAAAATTCCTCTGCCTGATAATACTTTTCCATAGCCACAGATGCACGACTCATTTCATACAACACATCTGTTTTTTCTTTTTGATATTCAGAAAATTGTTTTTTGTAATCACTGTGATTCAACAACCGGAGTCCTTCTGTCAGAATTTCCTGTGCTGTTTCTTCTTCCAAAACGTCTTCCCATTTTACGGCCTGTTGCATAAATGTATCGTATGCCTGAAAAAAATCATCTTTCTTCATTCCCCGGTATCCTAATACCATCAGGCAAATCAGAACAATTCCCAGACATCCCGCCACAACATCTGCCACAAGTCCCAATTTCGTCAGATATAAATACCGCTTGCTCCACCGTTCTTTATGTTCCAGTGCTTCCAACATTTTTGAAGCGCTTTTAAACCTTCTGGATGGATCTTTTTCCATTGCTTTATCTACAATATTAGCCAATTCTTCACTATATATATGATCCAATTCCTTTAACGGCAGGATTACTCCCTCTTTTCTGTTTGGTGATATGCCTGACATCACATAATAAAAAACAGCTCCCAGACTATAAATATCTGTTCTTCCATCCATTTTCACATAATCCCCGGTTCCATACCGCAGTTTATACTCTGCTTTTTTTACCTGCTCCGGTGATGCATATGTACTGCTCAACCCTACTAATTCCTTATTATTTTCTCCATCTAAGGAAATATTAAAATCTATCAGGCAAATATTTCCCTGTTCTGTAATCATAATATTTCCCGGCTTAATATCACAGTGAATAATTGGCTGTTCTCTTCCATGAAGATATTCCAACACCTGACACAACTGTTTCATCCACAACATCACCTGCTCTTCACTGAATTGATATCCCTGATCCAGATAATATTTAAGGTCGTGTCCTGAAATATAATCCATGACTGTAAAAACACCTGTATCTGTCTGGATAAAATCATACACCTGAGGAAGATATGTATGATGAAGTCCTTTTAATATATCAGCTTCTATTCTATTATTTACTATACCTGCACTTTTATCTTTTACTTTTTTAATAACCAGATTTTTATGAAGATTCATGTGATATCCCAGATAAATTTCTCCCAGACCACCACTGGCAATCGGATATAATATCTGGTAAGTCCCATTTAATATTGTTCCGTTTTTCATTCATTCTACCTTTAATCAATCTGACTGATTTCCACATTCAGGTATTTCTCCAAACATGAAATCACATCTTTTGTTTTTTCATTATACAAAATCAGTACACAATCTTTTTTCTCTTTCTGATAATCCAATACTGTTTCTTTACCCTTTGAATCTTTAATTTCTATCTGTGGTCTGCATAATATTCGAATTGACTGCATCTGACTGCTATACAATATCTCCTCAATACAATCCTCTATGATAATGTATCGAATAAATACCTCCCCTTTTCCCATATCAATCTGAGGATATTCCCAAATTAACTTTCTCCAGAAAACTTTTAATATACAAATACTTTCCACATACTTACCGGAATGCTTTCTATTCATTCTGGACCAAATCATTGTAATAATAATAAATATAAGAAATGGAAAAGAAATTGATCCTATTCCATCCATAAAGAAAATTCCCAGACATCCAATCAGATAAATCCATCCACAAATCCAGATGATTTTATCCAGAGTTTTTCCTTTTACAGAAACCCACACTTTATTTTCACATTGAAATTGCTCCATCTTTCCTCCATTCCATTAGAAAGATGGCTGCCACAATCCATTGTTTCATACCCAATGCAAGGTGACAGCCTTTCTCTACTGTTTTACTCAGCCTTTAAATGCTTTTGCAATTTCTTCATCAGCCTGCTCCAGTGCATCCGCCGCGCCAGAAAGCATGCTTTCAATTCCCTGAATTGTTTCCGGGAAACTTTCTGTCAACATTGGAAGCATTTCATTAAAAGATTCAATAAAAGATGACTGTGCTGCACCTTCCCACTCTGCAGTGGTAGCATCCACTCTTCCTTTAATTGCATTTACTGCATCCACGATCTCCTGTCTCTTATTTCCAAGAAATTGTGCAGAATCTCTCAATTCCTGAGGTGTCATTTTAATTGATGCCATAATTGTATTCTCCTTTCCACTTAAATATAATTTCTATATCAATGGTTTTCTTAACCACTAATATCAATGCCCTCAATACTTTTTAATTTACGTGTCACATCATCATAATCTTCCGCCGCTCTCTCCAACTGACTTGCCATTTCTTCCATCACAGCCGCATATTTTTCTGCATTCACTGACCACGTATTCTCATACATTTCTTGAAAAGCAGTTCCTGCCTCTGATTTCCAGTGAACAGTTTTTAAATCACTAATAGATTTCTGGAGTTCTGTTTTTACTTTTTTCATCTTATCTGCAGAATCTCTATACCGTTTTGCTGATCTTCTTAATTCACCTGTATCATATTGTAAATCCGGCAATTATCTCACCCCACAAATTCCCAAAATGTTTTGTTCAGGCCATACCTCCTGGCTTCCTGATATTCTTTCTGTGCTTCATTTTCTTTTCCCTGTTCTCTTAGAAGATTCCCCTTAATATAATGTAACTGACTATCCTCCGGTTTTAATAAAATCATATAATCTAATGATTCCATAGCTTTTTCATAATCTCCCAGTTCTTTATAGCACATGGCGCGAAATAGATATGCATCAACCCGGGAAGGATCTTTCATGGAAATACTTCGATAATATTTCACTCCATCCTGAAATGTTTTTCTTACATCCGGCAACTTTAGTCCTTTCATGGCAACTCCCTCAAAATATACACCACACAAATTATAAGAATCTGCCGTATCAGAAGGATCCACCTGTTTTGCAATACGTAACATATTGGAAAAATCCTTATCCATCAGATATGCAATCATAAGAAGATAACGGATTTCCGAATCAAACTGTCTGCCTTCCTGAATCTCCAGTGCTTCATTCAGAAGACGTTTTGTATCCTCTGTCTTTTCCTGCTGTCCGTAAATTTGAGCCTCATTCAACAAAATTTCTTTTTTTTCTTCTGGTGTACAATTCCGCTGCTTTGCATCAGACAACAGCAAAATTGCTTCATCCAATTCTCCTCTGGTTATCAGTACCCGCATCCGATCAAAAAGAATATCTATATCATCCGGAAATCTTTCCATTGCATCTTTTAAAATTGTATCTGCTTTCTCGTACTGTTCCAACATGGTATAAGCTGCAGCAGTAAGGTGATATCCCTCAAAACTTTCCGGAAAAATATTCCTTACTTTCTCTAATGTCTGTAATGCTTCCTCATATCTTTGCAATAAAATCTGAAGAGTTGCCTTTCGAATCAGATAATCAGGTTTTGTTTCATCAAGAGATGCCGCTTTTGTATAATAACGAATCGCCTCATCTACTTCATTTCTCTCTTCATAAACCAACGCCAGATTAAAGTAAAGCTCTGCACTTTGATATCCCAGTGCAATTGCCTGATTATAATTTTTAATTCCTTCCTGAAATTCATCTTCCAAAAAACTCATATTTCCCAATTGAAAATAGGCGTCTGCAAAATTTTTATCGATCATAATGCAGCGTTTAAAGCATTCTTTAGCTGCTGAAAATTCTTCCAGATTCGCATGGGCAATCCCCTTGGAAATATATGCAATCTTATTCATAGGTTCTTCTTTCAGCGCCTTATCGAACTTTTCTATTGCATCCCGGTATTTCTCTGCTCCCATTAAAACCTGTCCCATCTGAATGTATTCCAATGCATCAGAAAGATTTTCCTCTCCCTTTTTTTCAATGTCCATTATAACTTCCCTCCTTTATCTGTACTCCTGACCGCTTACTGATTTCTTCCATACATTTTTCAAAATTTTCATAATGTCCATATAATCGAAATGGTTCTTCATACTTATGCTCCACCTGCACATTTCCCGGAACATCTCCCATATCTGCCTGATGATATCTGCGAATCTGATACTCTCCATAAACCTCCACATATCCTCGTTCCCGATAATCTACCAATGCTTTTATCTGACGATACTCCATCTGATAAATAATGTAACCATATGCAACCATTTCTCTCGCCTGTGGAATATATTCCATGGAAAAATCATTTTCTTTCAGCACCAACTGATCCGATATGCGATTAAAAAGTACCTCTCTACCTCCAGATACGGCGATTGCCCGCATAAAACACAAAAGAAGAAATGGCACAAAGCTGATACCTATACTTATTACCAGCGCATCAAAAGAAACTCCTCCATTTTTGCCCACCCAGATAAAAAGTCCAACGATAACAGCTAAGCAAACCAATACACCGATATTGCCATATGTCCATCTTTTATATTTCTTTCTTATTCGCTTATATAACCTTTTCTCATTCTTCCTGTTCGCTTTAAATTCCTGCCTGTACATAAACGTTCTAAGCCTCCTTTATAAAATTCATCATTGTCCATATGCATATTTAGGCGTATTTTCAAATTTTTCTTTCAAGTTATTATAGTTATCTACCGTATCCTTTATCTGACTGCTGTAATCATATATTACGGAATTTTTTTTAATCGAAGAATGGAGCTTGTTTTTTATGATATCTGTAGTATAATTCCAGGTACCTTTTTCTGCCCAGCTGTCAAAAATACTTAATCCGTTTTTGAAACTTTCAAATCCCTTGTAAACCATAAGGTCGCTAAAATCTGCTTTATAAAATTTATTGATCCTGTTAATATTGGTATTAGAAATACCTGTTTTAAATGTTTTGACATTTTCTTTAAATGCTTTCATACCATACTTAAAAGTTCCCCATGTCATCTTCCCATTCTTCCCTTTAAATCTCATCTTACGGAAGAAATGATGAACTCCTTTATCTTTCACCTGCTGATAGAATTTAAATCCCTGTCGTCCCATATCTGCAATATTAATAACTGAAGCTGCCACTGTTACCGTATCAATACTGTTTGCCGCTATAAAAGACAATTTATTCAAAAAACTATTATGAAAATTATTCTTACGCAAATAATCGGAAAATGAACTATATTCTCCATATCTGCGCGCCCATCCCGGATCATCTTCATGGGATACAGCTGCCGCTGCATTACTACACATCTTAGTAACTCCATCAAAAACCGCAACCACTGCCGTAATAAATCCAGTAGCCGCAGTTATCGCAGTCCATATCATCCCTGCTGTCAAAGCTGCTGTTCCCCACGCTGCAATTACGGCTCCAACAGAGGCTACCAAAGCCGGCCAAGCTACAAAAACCAGAACAACCGCCGCTATCACCGTACCCACAAGAGCGAGTACCATCTTAATAACATATTTTCCACCATCCAATTCATACCACTGTTTAAATTTCCGTTTTTTATCATCTATCCAATTTCCCACATCTTTCATTGTCTGATTCAGCCATCTTCCAAAAGCAGTTTTATTTAATAGCGTAGTGGTTGCCCAGGAAAAAAATTCTTCCAATCTGCTTACATTCATATCATGATTCTTTCGAAATTCTTTTGATTCCTGTTTGATATAACCAGATACTCCCTTATCTTTTTCCTGTGCGTATTCTCTGGCTGAATCCATCTTTTCAGCAAACTGATTATACATTTTCTGTTGTTCTTCTAAACGACGAATTTTCTGTTTTGCAAAATAATTGGCATTAGACGTAGCACTGTTACTTCCCATTTTCAGATTATTCAACTTTTTGGTTACTTTCCTGTCAATCTCCCGGACATAATCTTCGCAGTAATCTGCTGCTCTTCGTGCTGAGTTACTGGTATCCCGCATAGATGAGTAATCTATTGATATTACCGCACACATTCACCCTACCCCCAATGTCTTTTTTATTTTTTCTATTGCTTCCTGTCTCTCTTTCGCTTCTTCTCGTTGAATACAACGCTCTAACCAGGATATCTCCTTTTCCAGTTCATCAATTTCCTGGCATACTCTGTTGCACTCTTTACATACACTGGAATAACAGGAATACATATCCGAATCCCCCCTGCCTAAATCTGGTTTTAACCACATGGTAGATGCGGTAACACTTCCTCCGGAAATATGAATTGCATCCTGTATCTTTTCCCGAACTTTACCACATCTTCCATTAATGTCAGATGCATTATTTTCGAAATCACCTGACAGATTTCTTCTGATATCTTCCAGTTGATTTTTTCTCTTTCTAAAATCTCTCAGACGTTTCTCTCTGTCACGCTTCAGACTTCTGTAATAAGCACTGCTCACGGCTCTACCTCCTTATTCCTATTTTTTCTCCACCGCAGTGTCAAACTGCTTGGCCACTGCTTCGTCTTCGTCAATATAAGCGGCTTCCGCATCCATCAAGGCTTCATAAATCTCATACAGCACTTCTGTAATATCATCCAATTGGGATTTCATAAGTCTCATCTGTGTTTCAAACTGATTTCTTCCTTTTCCCACCCAGTCTCTCAGAGCATCATTAGTAGCATTATCCATTTCTGTCACACAGGAATCAAATTCCTCTATTTTATCCCTGAATGCCTTACAGGCATCTGTAATTCCCTGCACATTCAAATATTCAACAGACATCTTATCACCTTACTTTTCTGCTTTTACAATTTTCAGTTTCTCAATTTCATTTCCAGAGAGCCAATAACAATCACCTGATGTGATTTTTTTCTTGAATTTCCGCAAAGTTGCCCCCGAAATGTCACAGATCTTAAGATTCTGCAAATCATCAAAGAAAAAGAAATTTTTACTTTCCTTTATAGTTTTCAATATCTCAGGACCACTGTAACTAACCGGTGCATTTTCTACATCCATAAAAATGAAACATACTTTCATGGCTTTGAGTTTCCCAATCATTTCTTTGTATAATTTCAATGCGGCAGTATTTTTACACAAAGCAGGAACGGCCTCACTATTCTGAATAATTATCAATTTTAACGATTCATTTTCCAGACTTCCTCCATCGTTTACCCTTTCATACCGTTCTAACAGTTCCTCATGAATTTCTTCCAAATATTCTGTTAAATCACTACTGTCAATGGTGTATTCACGTACGTTGCCATAGTCTTCGAATTCCCGTAATCTCCTTTCCACACCATCCACAATATAAACTTCTGAAGGACAAGTGAAAATATTCTCATACAACTGATTCATGATCACCCTGAGAAGATTTCTTTTTCCACTTCCCTCTCTTCCTATGATGCTGAACACCCCTTGCTGCAAAAGATTCACCACCATCAGCGCAATATTTTCATAGGTGAGACCTACAGGAATCTGATAGGTATCTTTCCTGTTTATACCATATTCTCCAGCAAATATCTTTTCTTCCAACAATGCCGGAATTTCCGGTATTTTTCTTGCACCCATACCCGGATATCTATTGTTGATCTCCTGGATAAAATCTTTCATAATGGCTACACGTTCAATTTCTTTCTCGCCTTCAAAGCTGAGATATGTATGAATTTCATATATTTCTCTGTCAATCTCAGTAATTCCTCGTCCCGGAAGATTATCTGGAGCCATTCTGCATTTATCGATCACACTGGAATATTCACTGCTTTCATTACAATATAACGCAATCCTTTTTGCAAAATTTGCCATATAACGATATCCCAAACCTGACGTCTGCTGATTGCTGATGATAACACTGATACCCACTGCCAACCCTTCCCGGCAGACAGTCATCAACGGATCCTCTTCCTGAAGATAAAATTCACGCAACGCGGTAAAATTATCAATTATCAGCACAATCTGTGGTAAATCGGACATTCCTGCTTCTCGATAAGAAAGGAAAGAACTTACTCCTGCTTTCACCAGCTTTTCTTTTCGCACAGCCATTTCTTCTTGAAGCATTTTAAAAAGATTCTTGAATTTTTCATCTTCTGCAGAAACAACCACACCTCCCACATGTTTCAGACTTTCAAAATTTTTTAATACCATGGAACCAAAATCTAAAATATAAAGCTGTACTTCCTGCGGAGTATAGCAAGATACCAGACCTCGAATAATCGTTTGCAGCAGATTTGTCTTCCCATACTGAGAAGCGCCAATAAGCAGAGTATTTTCCTGAGTAATATCCAGCCGGGTAACATTCTGACTTTGATGGTTTGGATCATCCAGAATACCGATATCCACCAAAATCTGCGCTCCCGATATCCTCTCCGTCTGTTCCGGATAATTCAGGATATCCGGCAAAGGCGGCAGACAAATCCCTGGAAGTTTTTGAATATCTTTCTCCTTACAGAATCCATTAATATAAGATACTAACGCATCCAGCTGAGTACGATTGCTCCCTGATTCTCCCTTTTTCTTTTGCTCAAAGATGCATTTTCTCTTCCCTTCAAAAGAAACACTGGAAATGCTATATTCTCTGGAAGCAACAGAATCCGAAGATACTTTCTCTGGAGCTCCGCTGTAACCGGATTGGAACAACTCAAATATTTCATTATTTCCCACCTGAAAGTATGCTCGTCCTGGTTCCAGAATTTCTGCTGCAAGAGGTGATTTTATCATCTCATTACTATCCTCCTGACTTTGTACCTTTAAACATAATTTAAACCTGGAGTTACTCCAAATTTGTTCATTCACCTGACCGGACGGCTTCTGTGTAGCCAAAATCAAATGAACTCCCAGACTTCGCCCGATACGTGCCGCACTGATCAACTCTTTCATAAAATCAGGAAATTCTGCACGAAGTTCAGCAAATTCATCCACAATAATAATCAAATGAGGAAGAGGAACTCTCACTTCTTTATTCTTATATTTCATAATATATTTATCAATGTGATTTACTTCCGCCTGTGCAAAATAGTTCTGCCGCTTTAGAAGTTCAGCCTTTATAGACAGTAAAGATCTTTGAATTTGTTTACCATCAATATTAGTGATGGTTCCCATTAAATGAGGCAGATCCGCAAATTGATTTGCCATACCCCCTCCTTTAAAGTCAATAATGACAAAACCCACTTCATATGGATGAAACAGCGTAGCCAGAGACAAAATGTAAGACTGTAAAATCTCAGACTTTCCGGAGCCTGTCGTCCCCGCTACAAGACCATGAGGACCATGAGCTTTCTCATGGATATCCAGATATACCACCTCATTCTTTGTTTTTACTCCCAATGGCGCTGCCATAGATCGATATACTTCTGATTTTGCCCATCGGGATTTCAGATCCAGATCTTCCACGTTATAAATTCCCAACAATTCAAATAAGGTAATATTTTTCACCAGGCTTCCTTCCAGATTCACCTCTTCACAGTATATAGGCGCTAATTTTGCAGCCATCCGGGCAGCCTCATGGACTGTAATCGGTTGATAAGAAAAGGAAACTCTGTGATTACTGTCAGCCGTACTGACAATCTCCCCCTGTTGCTGTCCTGCATACACGATACTGGAACACCATAACGGAAGCTGTTCTTTCTGATTGGCAAAAAACAAAAAAGTAGCTTGGATATCTGCCGCTTTGGCAATAAATTTTGATAACGGATGGGTCATGATCTTGCTTCCATCCAACACAAAAATCACCAGATGGGAATGTTTTGCGGCAGTATTATTCTTCGCTATAGACTGTCTTTGAGAAAACTCTTTATATAACATTTCAAATAACGCTGTCTTACTGTCATCATCACAAGCGATATTTCTCACCAAACTCCCCTCACTTTTCACATGGGGAAGAAATCGAATCCATTCAAAGTTCTTTTTTTGTTCTTCCTTCAGAATATATACAAACTGTACATCACCAAAATAATGTCTTCCTGCCAGATCTATCGTCAGATTTACAGCCATATTTTCCAGAAAACGCTGTTCACCGATCACCCCTATTGCATTCGCCTGTCTCAGACTTAATACAACTGGACTGCTATCCACATATCTAAATTCATTTGCCATCTGTTCCGGATAGTATGTAAGTTCATCATCCGAAACAAATTTTTCCTGATTTTTATATTGAATCTTTCGGGATGCTTCCGTAAGTCCAATTCCCACTCTGGCGCACAGATAATCCTGATCATCAGGCGTTCTATCAAACAATTCCCCTGAAAAACTACCGATTCTTTCCATAACAGTGTTCAGATTAGGATAAATCTGTTCTAACAAATCCCGCTCCAGATCCCTGCTCTGAACAACTTCTGTTCTTTTTTGTTCTATATAAGCCTGATAAGCAATCTGCCTGTTTTCTACTTTTTCCTGGTACTCTTTATTTCCCTGACGAAACGTAATAATACTGGTAATAATACCCATTAAAATCGTACAGGCACTAAATATAACAAAGCTGCCTCCTCCGCCCATCATACCACGAATCGCTATGGTAAGAATTAACATAACAACTGCAGGAAGTATCGACATCAAAAGATTATTTTTAGGCTTTTCCGGAGGATTCGGAGGATCCAAAACAGGAATCGGTTCTTCTGGAATCCGCAATTGTATTCTGGTATTCCTGTTAAAACAGGGATACGTAAACGATGATGATTGCTTCTCCTTATAGCAATTCAACCCTGTTATAATCATTTTAGGATCAAAATCCGTGTATAAAATGTTATTTTTAAAATAAAAATAATGATTTGCCAAGGAGAAGAAATCATAATCATGGATCACAGCGTTTTGTCCTACTTTTAAACCATTCACGCAAACACCATATGCTGAAGTTATGATATTCAGCGTGAGTTCATGGTCTTTTGCATATATATCGATCACATCAGAAGCCACATAGCCTCCTGACAAACGAATATTACATTTTGCATTTCCTCCTATAGAAAATCTATTTCCTACTGGAACCTGAATAGCAAAATCATATTTTTTATTTTCATAATCAAAATCTATCAGAAAAACAACCTTTAGAAATTCATGATCTGATTGCTGATATCTCAGCTTCATCTGCATTCCATGAGACAATTCCTGATGAAACTGCTTTCGGATATCACCACTGTCTATATAAATATTAGATGAACATTCTAAATTCCACTGATCATTTTGGGGAAAAACAGAAATAAAAAAATCTTCAAAAAAAAGTTCTTTCTTCAAGCGTATATCGTTATCATAAAAAGTTCCTATACTCAACTTTTTATGTTCTGAGCCAATTTCCACTTCTTTATATACCGTTTTATTATATAACAGTAACTTATATCTGTTTTCCATCTTCCATCCCCCTCGATCTTTCAATCTGTAATATGAATCACAGAGCCATTTCTCATTCCATATTCCAATAATTTTTTATTGCCATGAAGCAATGCTGTCGGACGTTCCATCTTCAGATAACAATTTCGTATGTCTTCCACTTCAATCTTCAGATCATATGCCTCATTTAAAGCAATAATCAGATCATTGGCTGTAATATCCAAAGGCACCTCCAAATCTGTCTGTATCCCTTCTCTATGTAATTTCAGAATAATAATCGCCTTTTCCACCATAATCTTCCCCCTGTTATCTAAACGATCAGATAAGAAATCTTTTGAATGTCTCTGTTATTTTTCAATTCATCCAAAGAAAGTTCCTCGCACCTGTCTATGTGGCGAATGTATTCATTTACCATAAACATTGGATTTTCCTGAGAAAATACGAGGGCATTCCCGGAGTTTTCATCAAAATCATTACACACAAACACATATTTTTCCGACGTATGCATCCTGACATTTTTCAAAAATTCATTCATCGCCCATACAGAACTTCTTGTCTGTCTGACAACGACAAGCAATATATCCGCATATGTCATATAAAAAGCCTTTTCTTCATCAAAAATCATATCCGTGTCTACCATGATCACATCATAGTCTCCTGACTCTTTTGCTTCACTGATCAAAGTTCTGTAAAATCTGGCTGATATCCCCAATGTTACCAACGCTGCTTTCAAAGGCGGCAGATAATCAAAAGGAGTATGCGCCAGATAACTTTTTACCTGTTGATAAATTCCTCCCCTGTCATATTGCAACGCAGTATATACTGAATCAGGCAAATACTCTTTATCTTCCAGATAATACTGAAACGCATTGATATGCTCCGCATTCACATAAAGAACTCTCTGCATTCTGGATGCCAGGTTTGCAGCCATTCCCAAAGCCAATGTGGTTTTTCCCGTTCCTCCAGAAGCAGAAGTAACAACAACTACCTGGGTTTTCTGTTTTTCTTCTTTCTGACGGGCAATTTTCCCTTCCATTGCCCGGGAAACTGTACGATAAATTTCCATACTGCTGGAATATTTAAATATATACTGACTGCTACGATCTGCAAGAATAACAGAACTACTGTCTGCAAGAATAAAAATATGGCTGATATTATGTTGTTCAATCTTCTCACTGTACCATTTTTCATCTATAATCAGGATATCAATAGTCTGCGGTTTCTGGAAATACAGATAAAAATATTCTTCACTGGTAATTAATTCCAACTCTATCTTTCCACTCATTTCCTCTAAAAACTTCAACTCCAGAGATCTCAGGTATTTTGCATCCGGATCTGCCAGAAGTACTCTAGGACAATTCATCTTCCTCTACACCTCGTATTTTTTAGTCATATCTAATGGTAAATAAAACATCAGCAATTTGAATCCTTGCCTGATCCGGAATCTTTTTCATAAGACCAGAGGTCAGCTTTTCATCATTCAAAAAAGTTCCATTTTTACTGGCGTCATCTTCCAGATAATACTCTCCTTCCTTATAAACCACATGACAATGTTTCCTTCCCACCGTAGGATGTCCATTGATTGTCCCATCCACTCGTTTGGGATCTCTCCCAATATAAAAATCTCTCTGGTTGATTATAAACTGAATCAAAACCGGTTCATTCAAAGAATACATATACAGAATCTTTGGTTCTTTTTTTTCTGTAGTTTTCTTTTCTTCCGTTTTTTCTGATTGTTTTTCTTCTTCCTTTTCTGTCAGTTTACCGGATACATTGCATCTGTTTAAAATCTCATCATATATGTCGCGTAAATTTCCCTTTTCCTTAGAAAATAATTCTGTAATCCATGTCACATACATTCCGCTGAGATTTGTACACGTTCTTATAAAACCAAGTATAAGAGTCAAAATCTGACCATTTTGTATAGAACTGTGAAATTCTCTACTGTCCACAGGAATATAGATCATCTTCACTTTCATGGTATTCTCATCCACAAAAATGTACCTTGAATCCAGTAGCAATTTTTGCATTTCCAGAAATCCATTCTCACTTATATTGATAACTACACTCATGATATCTGCAAGAATCACGGTAAACATTCGCTCATCCATTCTGGACAATAGCATTTCCAGAGGCGTTCCTCCTTCTGTCAAATAAAGCAGCTTAATTTTCCCATTATATAGCACCTTTTCACATCGAGCCAATCCACTCCGAATCTGCCCCCGTAGCACTTTATAATCTGTAATAGAAAACGTTCCCTCTTGGTCAATAAAAAAAGATAGATTTTTTCCATCTTCAAATTCTGTTATATGATAATTATTTAATATTGCATTCATGTTTTCATTCCTGTCTTTTATACGTCACTATGTCAGTGAATCATAATATAGTATCAGTATAACAGTTGGATTCACCCATGACAATTTGTTACATAAAATGTTACAAGATGATATTGTATTTTGTTTATTATATACAAACAAAGAGCTTTCGCTCTGTAAAAATCAGAAACGAAAGCTCTTTGTTTATTTTTTACTATTTTTTTCTTTTTTATTTTCCTTAAGCTCTTTTCTTTTTCAAAATCAGGAAAATGATAATTCCACATGCTGCAATTACTGCAAAGATCGAGCCATAGAATAATGGTTTGTTCATATAGAACTGTACCAGATTACTGGAGGTTACCAGTACATTATAATCCTCTGTCTCAGACACATTACCAGCCGCATCCGTAGATACCAGTTTTATCTTCTGATACATATTTTTACTGTCAATACCCAGATAAACCTTGCCATTTTCAATTTCCAACACATCGGAAGGATCCTCAATATTTACCAGTTTTCCGTCAACCACTTCGTAGGTTTTGAATAATTTATCATCCAGATAAATCTGTACCATTGTCAGCATAGTATTGTCTTTTACATTCAATGTATATTCGTGACGATTTTCTTTATATCTTCCTCGATTTTCCAGATTGCTGACTGCCATGATCGGAGCTGTCATATCTACAACAAAATCCACATTTACAGACTGTACTTTATTGTTACTGATATTTTCTGCCCGGTCTGTACTGGAAATATTGATACTGTATTCTCCCTCCTCGTTAAAGCATTTAGCGAAAATGGTATATGTATATTTCTTCCACTGTCCTTCTCCACCTTCTGCTTCTACCTTGTAATCCTTACCTTCCGTAAGTTTTACAATCTTACCATCTTTACTGTAGGAAATTTCAATGAATTCCAAAGTATCTACGTTTACTTCTTCAATCACGATATCCTGTGGATTATTGGTAAATCCTTTTTCGATAAGATCTTTTGTACTCTGGTTGATGTTATATGCAGAACCATCACGGTTTACAGAGAAAGTGATACTCTGTGTTGTTTCATTTCCTGCCTTATCTACAGATTTTGCAACCAATGTATAAATATCATCCATATTCGAACCAAAATTCCTGAACGTGATGATCTGCCCATTTTCTGAATTTGTTCTGCTTACCATGGATGAAGTATCTACTTTACCACGATTTGCTCCTGTCAGAGATATCGTTACACCACTTGCAATATAATTGGTATCGCTTACCGTAATCACAGGCGCTACAGTACCTTTATTTGCTGATTTATTGGCAACTCCTGTAATTTCCATAGAAGGTTTAGTCAAATCTACTGTAAATCTGTCCTGATCATACTCTGCAGCACTATTTCCCGCCATATCAATATAACTAATGTCAAAAGTATAATCTGCATCTGAATCAAATTCTACTGTTGCCATGTGACGATCTCCGGAACCTGACCAGCCGCTTACTCCAGGAGTTCTGCCATTGGAGGCGGTTGTTGTTACTTTTACGTCTCCTGCGTTAAAGTTATGCTCATTGATAGTAATCGTGGCGGTTCTGGATGCTTTGTAATAATTTCCGTTCTGGGCATTATCGTTGTCATAGGAAACGGAAATGGTGGGGATGGTCTTATCTACTGTAAATTCTTCCAGATTTTCTGTATTAGACTTGTTTCCCGCCAGATCATAGCAATCGTATGTCACAGTGAAATCACTGTCACCTGAGAATGTTATAACTCCAGTAGTTTTCTCTCCATTGGTGGACCATCCGCTGAATGAATATCCTCCGCCGGCTGTAGAAGTCACTTTTGGAATATAAGTAGTATCAAAGTTTCTTTCATCCACTGTAATTGTTAAGGTCTTGTTGTTTTTATAATATTTTGTATTCATTGCATCTGATTTGTCAAATGCAAAAGTTACAACAGGCGCCTTATTATCTACTTTCAATTTTGCCGTCTCTGAAACAGCTTCATTGGTTGACCAGTCAGATGCTTCCACAACAACCTGTACGTCGTTACTGTAGAATTTAGACGGATCAATATTTACATGTCCTTTCCATGACTGTCGATGCTCATTTCTTCCAATATTAGCCAATGTTCCTGTCTCTACCGCACCCGTAGTTCCATTTTTAATGGTATAGGTAATTGTCTTTAACCCAGAATAAGAATTATTGTTTACCGGATCTTCTACTGTAATGTCAAATCCCGGATTGTCTCCTGCGCTGTAAACACCTTTTCCCCATCCCGGAGAAGACGGAGTAATATGAACGACAGGAGCAGGATCCTGATTATCCGCAACGAGATTTTCCGTACTGTAAAACTCGTAGTTTCCTGCTGCATCTTCAATCCGCTGATATACAATCGCATTCTGGTTTGCCTGAAGAGAAACTCTTCCTTTATAATCTTTCCACTGTGAATTGTCCAGACTATCTAACTGCTCTTTTGTATATCCATTAGCAGCTATAAGATATTTGTTAGATACAACACCAGCTGTAATATCTTCGCTTGTGGTTGTTGCTCCCATACCATTTTTACCAAAAAGACCAAAAGTTATCTTATTGATGAACTGACTGATCCATGTTTTCACAGAAGACTCACTGTTTACAAGACCATCTACCGTAATGCTTCCTGTCGGCGCCACTCTGTCTAATGTCACTCTGCCAGTTGGTACAGTTATTTTCAGAGGATTTCCTGCAAGGTCGGTATAACTGAAATCAAAAGTATAGTTGGCATCATTGGTCATGTTCATACGGAACCATCTTACATTTTCTCCCTGATCGCTCCAGTTTTCCTTCTTTTTAGAATTTTCCATGAAAGGAGAAATCACATTTGCCAGAACATTTTTATTTGCAGAATCTTTTGCAACAATCTGAAGCCTGGCATCTACTTTTCCCTCTGTATCCGCAAAATTCAACTCTGTTACTGATACAATGGCTTCAAAAGAATTGTACTGATTATTCAGATAAACTCTCTGATTCGCATCTGTGAAAGAGCTGGACGTTTCCACTTTCTCTGACGGATAATAGGTAATGATTGCTTCCGGATTAGTCTTGTCAATCACAAAATTATGTGTTTCCGGATCGCTCTTCTGAGGATTACCCGCTTTATCCTTTACAGAAGAAGTAACAACATATTCGTGCTCCTTCTCGAAGGTAATCGTAATTGTTGATACTGTTGTATCCTCTCTCGTCTCTTCTGCTTTATGACTTTTAACAATGCTTGCAATACCATAAGCATCTTTCTCTGATTCCAGTTCTTTCAAAGTGAGCTGCTTTTCTACACCATCTACGGAAATTTTATATATTACGTCATTGTCAATATCAAGAAAACGTTCTGTGATTTCTGTGGTAATCACAACATTTTTATTGTAATACTTTCCATTTTTCCGTTCTGCTTCAGAAGAAATACTGTTTTTTATTACCGGATCCAGTGTATCGATTACAAATTCTTTGCTTCCTGTGATACTCTGACTGTTTCCTGCAAAATCTTTTGCATTTGCTTCTACACGGATGATTTTACTGGTATTTTCTTCAATCGTTATATCATTTTCATCCCTTGTTCCTGCAGTAATATGTTTCTCAATACAACCATAATCCTTTTTCAGGTCTTCCAGTGTTTTTTCAGGTTGTTTATCTTCCTGATACAGAATTACGGGATTTTTTTCATCTTTTTCAACAGTTGCTGTATATGACAGAGACTGCACACCGGAGTATGTGCTTGAAACGTCCTCTTCTGCAGTAATATCAAGACCCACCTGAGAATTAAAGTAATAAGTTACTCCTGTTTTAGCTGTTTCATCATCAAATTCTACAGTTGTTTTGCTCAGTGGAATATCCTCTAGCACTGCACCGTTGGAACCATAAACATCACAGTTTCCAACCTGATCATAGACTCTAACAAATACGATATAATTTCCGACTTCTTTTTTATCTGCAATGGCTACTTGGACGGTTCCTCCCTCTGTGCCGTTTCCTTCGCTGAACTTCAGGTTTGCGATCTCACTGAAATCATTTACATTATACGTATCATCTGCTTTCACTACCGCATATTCCCATGCTTTCACACCGGAAATCGTCTGACTGCTTTCGTCAGAATAATCTTCCTTGTTAAATATATCTTTTACGCTCACTGTTGCATATAATTTTTCCTTGTCATATGCACCAAAAGTAATTCCATTAGCAAAACCAGTCAAAGAAGCTGTATTTCCTTTGATTGTTATATTAGCAATTGGTGAACCGCTGTCTCTGGTATAAGTAATGGCAAATTCCTTTGAATAAATATCGCCGTTCTCGTTTTCCAAACGATACTTCTTCGTAACTGATGGGTAAGAAAATTCACTTTTCTCAATTATACTTCCATCAATTGTTACATCTTTTGAACTTCCAGTTTCTACCTCACATAATTTTGTGTATACTTTGTCAGAATCAGAAATATTATATTTTACAGTTGCATTTTTACCAAAATAAATCAAAGACTTTTTGCTGTCTGGTTGATATGCATTGACACTACTCTCATTTTTTACACTGAGATATTTAGTAAAATTAATTTCCTCTGTCTCAATGGTAATTGCTCCCTGCTCTTGACATTCTCTCTCATATGCAAATTCATAATTGTTTGTAGCATTATCTTTATCACCTTTTACTGCATAGAGTACATTACTATGTTTCTTTTCAACTGCAGAAAACTGTGGCAAATCTGTCTTTACTTCCGGATACACAATACCTTCCGGCAATTCAAATCCAATCGCCAAATTACTTTTTGAAACTTCTTTTCCGTTATGCCAGAAACCTGTTGCACGTATTTTTTCACCATTTTTAAAATACAACTTGCCTTTAAAAACAAGCTGATCATCGGACTCTCTCAAACTTCTGGAAGCGTCATTGATATGTAACGTCAATGTTGCAGGATCAATTGTCAATGTGCCTGATATCTTTGCTTCCTCTTTCAACTTATAATTTGGTGACAATTTACCAACCATATTTTCACTAATCTCTTTATAAGTGATTGTCAAATCTTCCCATGGAATCACCTTTTTTCTTTCTCTGAGAACATCCTTCACTTTTTGCCCATTTTTAGACAATTTGAAATTTTTCATATAAAGATATTGTGGAATATCAGTATTATCTTTAATAGTATCCGGTAATTTGTCTTTATCCACTGTTAAACGAACATTCACATCATTCTTATCATTAAATATTTTTTTGTTATCGTATTCCTCTTTATCGGTAGAATCAAAATCCATTTGAGATAATTCCAGCTCGTAGGGATCTACAGTCACCTGGATAATTTGGCTGCTACTATTATAATGATCATTTTCTTCCTGAGTGATCATTATAATAGTTGAACCTACATTTACCGGTTGGATGGTAATTTTATTATTTGCTTCATCAAGCGTTACTATTGCTATATCCGTATCATCTGATTTTACAGAATATCCTTTTGAAGCAGGGTTTTTATTATCTTTTTCGTCTGCAGGTTTTTCATTACCTAAAGTAAATGTCTTTCCCTTATCTCCATAAGTCAAGTCCACTGTATCCACTTTACCATCTGTATTATCTGTATCAATGATAATTCCCTTTTCATCTTTAATTGTAAACTGCTGTTCATGTTTACCAGGGGTGTACTTAATGATACTATCAGCGGCAGAATTGTACAAAGCATTTTCAACAAATTGGGCTGTTAAAGTATATTCTTTTCCCATAGGCGGAATCCATTGATTGCCCTGTAGTAGAGAATCATCTACATAATATTTGATTTCAGAAGATGAAGCACCTGCGATAGCTATTTCCCCATCTTTATCTTTTAATTCTGCTGAAACTTCAATCGTTGTTCCCCACTGCGCAACCTCTGGCAATGCCTTAAATTTGATAATAGAAACGTTTCTCTTTGCAGCAGTATACTGTATAGTTGCAGATGTTTGTACATAAACAGGATCAGCAGCACTAATCTCAGCAGTAATTGTATGAGAACTTGTATCTGTCGGTACCCATATATTATTGGCAACCGATCCTCCATCTACCTTATAAACCACAGATGATGCCGCGTTCAGAACATTAACATCAAATAAATCCGGCAGAGATACGTTTTCTCCCCACATAACTGGTGTCACACTCTTCGGTGTAATTGTCACAGTTACTTTATTTACTGTTACAGTAATAGTTGCACTTTTAGTATTATCTCGTGTCTTTACTGTTATCTCAGCCGAACCTGCTTTCAGCGCTGACACAGTGATCGTATTATTCGCAAGGCTTACTGTAGCTACATCCGGATTCTTATTCATACACTCAAGCCACACTTCCGGATGAGTTCCATTTCCCGTTATGGTATAAGATTTGCTTTCTCCCACTGTAAGCGGATTATTATCAAATACTACATTTTCCAGACTATATGACGGTGTAAGAGTAAACCCAGTTGCATTAACAGATAATACGGAATCTCCCGTTGCATCAACTACAATTTCCTGACTTCCTGTAACACTGTAATTATCCATGGAAATAGTCAGTGTATATGTGCCATAACTTACATCTTCAAAGGTGAGTGCATTCTTTTCTGTAGAATACGTACCCGGATATGTAGTTAGACCAGTCTGATCAGTTTTTTCTGTTAGAGTTCCTGTTACATTTCCAAAAGACACATTTCCCACTTTTGTCAAATTCGTCAATGATACTTGAACATTTTTTGTAGCTTCTGGTTGTTGATCTGTTGGCGGAGCTGCATATACTGTCACACCAAATCCACTGTCGGTGAGGACTGTACCAATCAGCATACTTAAAGCCAACAGTAAAGATAACAGTCTTTTAATCTTTTCCCTCATTGTTTCTCCTTCTTTCATATTTTTTATTTGAAAATAAATATCTAAAAACTCTTCCATTTATCAAAAAATGTAAATAAAGAGTTATTAGTCCTGAAAACATCAAAATCAGCATAACTGCATCCGGAAATATATTTCTGTAATTCCCCAACAAAATCACTATCCATACTATAATCAGAATGCTGTCTAGTATAATGCTTTTCCTGTCACGAAAAAAGTGAAGATATGCCGGTTTTGTTTCATATTTGCTGTTCATATAGCTCTTATCGGAATGAATCATTTTCCATGTAAAGAAAAAACAAAAACTTCCAATCAAAATTCCCACCCAGAACACAATACCTACCAAAGCAGTACCAATTGATAATCCGCTGGTATTTTCCCCTTCTGAAATAGGAAGTGCAAAAACAGACAAGGCACTCAATACATAGCCAAATAATGAAAAATAGAATAGTTTTTTTCCAATTCTTATATGTTTTTTCATACTACTACACCACCTCATCTGTATGTATATCCACAATACTGCGTAATATCACAAATTCATCATTCATCTGTCGCATTTCCTGATTCAAAACTACTGTCTCTGAGGATGGTTGCATCAATACCGGCTCTGTAGCAGGAAGTTTTCCTGTCTCCTCCGCAGGTTTCAGGACATCCGTCTCAGCACTTCCGAAGGTATCCAGCACATCTGTCTCGGCGCTTCCAAAATTATCCTGCTGCCCGTTATTGTTTTCGGATAAATTACCCGAAACCGTATTCTGAACCAATTGATCTGTAAGATTATTCTGGATCAAACTCTCTGTAGAATCCATTTTCAAATTTCCTGTTCGTACAATAGTATTTTTCCTCAATCTTCCTGTCGCAAGAGAACCTGTTCTTCCTCTTCTTCTTCTCCGTCCGTCTTCACCCAATTTTAAAGAGGTCAGAGAACCAGACAAAGCATTTTCAGCCATCATTTCTTCAATGGCTCGTTTTGCATCTCGTCCTGTAAATTCTCCAAAAACCTTGGGGATTTTCAAAAGGAAAAATAGTACGACTGCAATCACCAGAAAAATCAATGCTGCAACAGCACAATATACAAACACATTGTGATAAAAAACGACCTGTTGTTCGAAATTCTGAATCTCCATCAGCCTTCACCTCCTTCATCTGTTTCCCTGTTTTGCAGGGCGTTGGAAGCAAACGCAGACTGAATATTCCTTTCTGCTGCTAAAATACTATCCTGTATTTCCTGTCTCAAGTCTTCCGCCTGTCGATTTTTACCCGTATTCATGCTTTCCAGTTTACTCTGAATATCAGAAAGCGCTGTTTCCATTGTTGCCTTTGATAAACCGGCATCACGAAATTCTGTGGTCTGGTTAAAAATCTGATATACGATTTCATTATATAATCGCAGTTCCGTAATCATATTATCTCTCTCAGCAACATTACCATCCATAAGAGAAATCATATCATACCAGTAATCTTCATAGGAAACTTCTTCATCCCCGGCCTGGTTCGCAACTCCTACTTTTGATCGATACTCACTGATTTTTCCCAATATCTCTGCTCTTGCCTGCCATGCGTCTTTTTCTGCTTCATTCTCTCCCATATCCAGAGAACTCATATCTGCATCTGTCACATTCTTAAACCATCCTTTGGCAGAATTCTTATCTCCTCCACTTCCCACTGAATAATAATAGGCCAGGCCCAATTGATAAGAAAATTTTATATAGCCACTCTTATTCGCCTGAAAATAAACAGAATTTTCTCTTCCCCTGCCATTATCTTTTGAATCCAGAACTGTACTGATCATCATATCCTCTTCAGCAGATAATTCATTATCTTGAAGCATAGAATCCAACATCTCAAGATACGCTTCTTCCGAAGTTGGATTTAATGCTATGGCTTTGCGATACTCCAAAACTGCATTGGAAGGCGATGCTGTCTGTGCTTTATCTATGTAATAATCATATCCACTCTTTTGAGCGTTGCTTTCCATGAACATACCAAACAAGGATACTCCACCCATGAGCAATGCCATAGTCACACTGCCGCCAAAAGCAATCAACTTATTTCTTAGCTTCTTTCTATAGGGAATTCCCAGTTCTTCCGGATGTTCCAAATCATATTTTAATTCTGCGCAAGACTGATACCGATCTGCAATTTCATATTGAGTACATTTATCAATGATCATTTCCAGTCCCAACAATATGCTTCTTAATTCTCTCGGGGTTTCTTCCAATAAAGTGGGACGACATTGGGTTATCTTCGGAAAGTTAAATGGAGTAGCTGCCGGATTTCTTCCTGTGATCAAATGATGAAGAGTAGCGCCCAGACAATAAATATCTGTCTGAGGTCTGGATTGCCCATTTCCTCCATACTGCTCCGGAGCAGCATATCCGGGAGTACCCAAACAAGTGGTGTCTTCTGAATTTCCTGTTTTAAATACTCTGGCAGTACCAAAATCGATCAGAGAAATCTGTCCATCCGGCTTCAACATAACATTTGCCGGTTTCATGTCTCTGTAGATAATAGGTTGCGGCCTGGTGTGAAGATAATATAATACATCACACAATTGTTTTGCCCAGGAAAGTGTATCTTCCACAGAAATTGGATACCCCTCCTGTTCCATACTCTCTTTCAAAATCGTATTCAGAGATTTTCCCTGAATATAATCCATAACAATAAGAAAAGTTTCGTTATCATCAATAACATCCACAATACTGGGAAGATATTTGTGATTCAGACTTTTCAAAATATTCGTTTCAGCAATCAGACCTTGTTTTACTGTTGTAAAATCCTGTACGCCATCTTTTCGGATTTCCTTGATTGCCCACGTTTTATTTGCCCGTTCATTCAACGCCAGGTAAACCACACTCATACCGCCCTGGCCTATTTTACTTAATACTTTATATTTTCCATCTACGATGGAGCCAATCTGCAGCATTTTTATTCCTCCTGGCAAGTTCTTATCGCAACCACAGAAATGTTATCCGTTTCCATGCGCTGTTTATTTAATTCTGTCAGCCAGACAGCACGCTCTCGCATAATCCGTTCATTTACAAGAACAGAGGGACATAAATTTTCATAAATTTCATCCGAAGTAACAATGTGTCGAAATCCATCACTACATAACATAAATACACAGTCCGGATAAACCGTTCCTTCATAAAAATCCGGAGTTACCACATCAGAAGCTCCTACACACTGCAATAAAACATTTCTCTGAGGATGAACCCTTGCTTCCTCTTCGGTTATTCTTCCCGCATCTAGTTCATACTGTACAAAGCTCTGATCTTTTGTTATCTGTTGTAAATGATCTGTAAGAAGATACGCTCTGGAATCTCCTACATTCATGATAAAGTACTGTTCTCCCACGATCAGTAGTGCAACTACTGTAGTACCCATCCTTGCGCCACTTTTAGCTGCATAAGCACTCAGTTTCTGATTCTGTTCCAATACCATATTATCCCAATGTAATCTTACCTCTTCCCATCGCAAGCCTTTTCTGAGCATCTCAGGAAAGATATTTTCAAACCAATATTCCATAGTACGGATTACCGCCGCACTGGCTACTTCTCCTTTTGACAATCCGCCCATTCCGTCACATACAACGCACAGACAAACCTTGCCAAGGTTTGTCTGTGCAATCTTTACGAGCAGCGAATCCTGATTTGTTCTCTTTTTTATCCCCACATCACTGTGAGCTGCAATCATAAAATCCATTTGCTCATCCACCCATCTTAAAATGTTCTGAACTGGAATTCCTCATCAGCCAACTTAATAATATCGTTATTATTCAGCTTTCTTTCCTGTCCTGCTGCTACAGAAGCTCCATTCACACTTGTTCCGTTTGTTGCATGATTATCAGTAATATAAAATTCGCCGTTTCTATATACTATATCCGCATGAGTACGACTCACATTAGTATTATCTGCCACACAATAATCTACTTTTCTTCTCTCTTTACCAATTTTGAAAATCTGTTTTGAAATACTAATCCGTTCATTATTTTTTCTGCGTATTAAATACGCACCAGGAATATTTTGTCCTCCTAAAAGTGTAGTTTCTGATGAACCATCATTAAGAATACCTGTTTCTTCTGAACCATCATTTCCCATAGGCGGTCTCTGAACCGGATTCCACTGTGGAGGCTGTCCAACACGATTGTTTACTCCTTGTCCAACAGGCACCTGATGTGGCTGACCATTATTTTTACCATTGATATTGTTCATCATGGCTCTTTTCTGTTTCTCTTTTTCAGCTTCCAGTTTCTTCTTATTATTTGATGAAACGATAACAAGAATAACTACAACGATAATCACAATAATTACTGCTGCTGCAATACCGATAATCAATACAGGGGATAATCCCTTTTGTTCTTCTATTAAACCTGATATTGCTTTTTGAAGATCATCTTTGGCTGTATTTAATTCCTCTGCCGTGGATGTTGTATTATTCCATACAGAAGTAGCATCTGCAAGAGCAGCATCCAGATTTTTTACACTCTCTTCTGTTTTATTCTCTGTTGTCTCAGGCTTTTTTGCTTCTTCAATCAATGCATTCAACTGATCATATAAAGCTGTATTATCTTCTTCCGGCTCCTGAACAGTTTCTTCCATCGGTTCCTCTGTAGGTTCCACATCCGACGATTCTGTAGAATCAGGCTCTTCTGTAGAAATCGGCTGACTGCCACCTTTCAGATAATCTACTCCAAGCGCATCCAGACTGCTACGGATTTCATTAATCTGGGTAGCATAAAAATAATCATTATTTTCATGATTGTCACGGGAAATAAATGTATTTATACCTACCACTTCACCATTGGCATTTACCAGAGGACCGCCGGAATTTCCCTCGGAAACTCTTGCTGAATGTGTAATAGTTGGAATCGGATTTGATACGATAGCCACATCAGAAACTTTAGATACAATACCCTCTGTTACATTTACGTCATCAAAAGTATACTTGGAATCTGTCTGAATCTGCTGTACAATCCCCGGAAATCCCAAAGCAAAAATTTCCTGTGTCGTCTGTACAGATGTACTGTCTCCCAACGCTAATGGAACCCTGTCATAAATCGGCTGTTCCAGCTTCAGAATGGTAAAATCCCCTACTTCACTTTCTTTATAGACTTCAGCATCAATACGAAGATCTCGTCTCACTACAATCTGCGCATTCAGTTCAATTTTCTCGTTTCCATTCAAACCTAAAAGCTCACGGACCTGATCTTTTGTAACACTATGTACTACATGGAAATTTGTAATAACGGTCTGTGCATTTTCTGATGTTCCTACAAGGAAACCGCTTCCCACCGTCAGAAATCCCACTTCCTGCTTGTCTACAAGAACATTCACTGCAACCTGTACCACTCCATTTCTGGCCTGTTGTACTGCAACATTTCCTTCCGTTGCATAAATCTTCTGAACAGGAAGTAACAGCACTCCCAGTACCATCAAAAGACTAAGTAACATGGACACTATTTTTCTTTTTTTCATACTTCTTCCTCCTACAAGTAAATAGATTTTTATTACTGTATTAAAATAAGCAGTAACAATTTAAATCAATTTTATACAATTTCGACAAAAATGTACAGTAAATAACAGGTTGTTACATTAATTGTTACTATATTTTCATTGTATTATTTTATTTTGTAACATTATCTTTCACATTATTTTCCAGTTCCCAAATAAGCTCTGTCAGAAAAGCTTCTGCTGCCTCCTTACTGCTGACCGGCGGTGTCTTACATAATTCCACTAAAAAATCATATAAAATTTTTGTAAGACTACCTTCATTCAAAACAAATCTGGCTTTTTCTTTATCCGAAATATACATAAACGACGCGTCTGTAAATCCATAAACATTTACATATAATTCTTTAGGAAAGTTTATTTCCTGTTCATCTAACAGATATAATTCATACTTCTTTTTCTGTATCATAGATTGTAGCATTTTCAACACAAAAATCCTGTCTCCCACTTCCAAATCACGATACATTTCTCTTGGTAACTCATCTACCACACCTTCCAAAGCTAATCTCCTCAAGCCGCTCTTTGTGCAATAGGATATATTTTTCACATCAGAATTCTCTCTTACCTCCTGATTTTTCCTGAGAAACTTCTCCAGAAGGAAAATTACTTTTTCATTATCATGATGAAAATATTTTTTTACCAAATGTTCCAATCTCAAAACACCAATACAAGGTTGTTGAGCAATAGAATATACAGTCTCTTCTTTTCCAGACAGAGAATTGTAGTATTCTACCATATCTACCCCTCCTTCTATCTTACGAAGAAGAGATCTGCATTTTCTCTTTTGATCCCGAAAAATATTTTCATACAATGTATGCATTTCCTTTTCCGTCAGCATAATACACCGATCCACAGATGCGCTAATGCATAATACGCAAGAACTGGTAATAATCAGATACGGCATAATCGAAGACATATTCAAATGAGAAGATACCCTGTCATAATAATAATAAATCTGATAAGAATTACTATTAGATAATATCGCAATTGGTATCAATTTTTTCAATAGTTGGATATTGTAAAGTTGATTTTTCTCATTTTCCAATATACCGCTGTTTTCCAGGCATACAATATGTTCTATGGGAAGATTCTTATTCTTTTTATATATACTGTGAAGAGAATTTATAAAAACTACTGAATCTGCTTGCATGATTGCATGAATATACCCATCCTTCTTTTCACATTCCCGTTCCATTATAGCTTTCATCAAATATTCTACATCTATCCTGTTTTCTACCGTTTTAACATCAGATATCTTAAAATCAAACGATGATTCCATTGATATATTGGAAATATTACCAAAACTCTCTATAAAATCCAGTACAGCCATATTTCGTTCATAGATATCATCTCCCAGTCTGGCTCGAATATATTTTCTCCATAATTCATCATACTCATATGGCGAAAGATTCAATGCTTCAAATAATTTTACCATTTTCTTTGTATCCGGAGATACTCTCTGACCATTTTTCATCAAAGCTATATAGCTTCTTTTAAATCCACTTATTTTCGCAAGTTGATTTTCCGTCATTCCAGAATTAATCATACATTTCTCCAAATGTTCTGAAAATTCCGACATACCACATGCCCCCTTTTATCTATAATTATACATAATTATATGAGTGGTTTTTGCTAACTTCAAGGTGTTACACAAAGTGTTACAATATTATTATTCATTTTTGCGTATTTTTCTGCAACAAAAAACAGCGTAATAAGTGTTTCCACTTTTACACTGTCTTTTCTTATTCCTTTTCAACATTTATAAATTCGGGCGGATCAATCTCGGTTTATACCCTGATTTTTCCAGTTCATCCACAATCTGCTGTTTATGTTCCGTACCAAACGCTTCCATCGTAATCTTCAATTCCACAGCCGCATTTCTGTTAGTGCTGTAGAACTGGTTATGATCCAGTTTGATAATATTTCCCTGCTGCTGGGCGATCAACTGAGATACCCGGGTAAGTTCACCGGGACGATCAGGAAGAAGAACAGAAATTGTAAAGATTCTGTCTCTTTGAATCAATCCCATCTGTACCACAGAAGCCATTGTGATCACATCCATATTTCCACCGCTTAACACGGAAACGATCTTTTTATTTTTCACATTCAGATGTTTCAGCGCAGCTACTGTCAGCAAACCGGAATTTTCAACAATCATCTTGTGATTTTCTACCATATCCAGAAAACTTACAATTAATTCATCATCTTCTACGGTAATAATATCATCCAGGTTTTTCTGCAGATAGGGGAAAATATGTTCTCCCGGTGTTTTCACAGCCGTACCATCAGCAATTGTATTAACATGAGGAAGAGTAGTCACTTCACCCTTGTCCACAGACACCTGCAGACAATTGGCTCCTTTCGGTTCCACGCCGATCACTTTAATATTGGGATTGAGAAGTTTTGCCAGAGTGGATACCCCTGTTGCCAGTCCGCCTCCTCCCACCGGGACAAGAATGTAATCCACCAGGGGAAGTTCTTTGATGATCTCCATTGCAATCGTTCCCTGACCGGTAGCAACCGCCGGATCGTCAAAAGGATGGATAAAGGTATAACCATGTTCTTCTGCCAGTTCATAAGCGTGAGCGCATGCCTCATCATAGACGTCTCCAAATAAAACCACTTCTGCTCCGTAGCTCTTGGTTCTCTCCACTTTAATGAGAGGCGTGGTGGTAGGCATTACGATAACTGCCTTTGCTCCAAATGCTTTTGCCGCATACGCCACACCCTGAGCATGATTTCCCGCTGATGCGGTGATCAGTCCCTTTTCTCTTTCTTCCTGAGACAGTGTACTGATTTTATAATAAGCTCCTCGCAGCTTATACGCCCCTGTTCTCTGCATATTTTCCGGTTTCAGATATACTTTATTTCCGGTCATATGACTGAAGTAATCACTGTAAATCAATTTTGTTTCCTGGGTGACCTGTTTTACTACCTCTGACGCTTCTTCAAATTTTTCCAATGTTAACATAATTTAGCCTTCTTCCTTCACATTAAACAATGCATTTACAAACTGATCCGCATTAAACTTCTGCAAATCGTCAATGGTTTCACCTACACCAATATATTTTACCGGAATATCCAATTCGGACTGGATCGCCACAGCGATACCTCCCTTGGCAGTACCATCCAGTTTTGTAAGAATAATCCCTGTTACATTTGCAGCTTCTTTAAACTGACGGGCCTGAGCCAGAGCGTTCTGTCCTGTAGTTCCATCCAGAACAACCAATGTTTCCAGATATGCTTCCGGATATTCTCTTTCCAGTACCCTGTATATTTTTTTCAGCTCTTCCATAAGATTTTTCTTATTATGAAGTCTTCCTGCCGTATCACACAAAAGTACATCTGCATTTCTTGCTTTTGCTGCTGCCACTGCGTCATATACGATAGCTGCCGGATCAGCTCCTGCCTGACCTCCGATCAGATCTACACCGGCTCTGTGTGCCCATTCGCTCAACTGTTCACCTGCTGCTGCACGATACGTATCTGCTGCTGCAACAATGACCTTTTTCCCCTGATCTTTCAGTTTTCCTGCCAATTTTCCCACGGAAGTAGTCTTTCCCACACCGTTAACACCGATCACCAGAACTACTGATTTTCTGTGTTCAAATTCATAGGCAGTATCTCCCACATCCATCTGACGTTTGATCTCATCAATCAGCAGTTGCTTACATTCTGCCGGATCTTTGATTTTCTTTTCTGCAACTTCTTCTTTCAAATGTTCAATGATCGCTGTAGTAGTATTAATTCCTATATCGCCCATCACCAGAATTTCTTCGATTTCTTCGTAAAAATCTTCGTCAATACTGGAAAATCCACTGAAAATAGAATCAATTCCTGCCACAATATTATTTCTTGTTTTTGCCAGACCATCTACAAGACGCCTGAAAAATCCTTTCTTTTCCTCTGACATATTCATTCCTCGCTTCTATTATTGATCCAACTGATTTTCTATCAGATTCACCGATACAAGGGTGGAAACTCCTTTTTCCTGCATGGTGATACCATAAAGTCGATCCGCCGCATTCATGGTTCCTCTTCTATGTGTTATAATAATAAACTGTGTGTTTTTTGTCAACTTATGAAGATACTGTGCAAATCTGGTTACATTGGAATCGTCCAGAGCCGCTTCAATCTCATCCAGCAGACAGAAAGGGGATGGTTTCAGATTCTGGATCGCAAATAAAAGAGCTATCGCTGTCAGCGCCTTTTCCCCACCGGAAAGCTGCATCATATTCTGAAGTTTCTTTCCCGGGGGCTGTGAAATTATTTTTATTCCTGCTTCCAGTATATCTTCCTCTTCCATCAGCTCCAGAGTTCCTTTTCCTCCGCCAAACAATTGTTTAAATACTTTGTCAAATTCTGTTCGTATCTGCTCAAACTTTTCAGCAAACTGTTTCCGCATTCCTTCATCTAATTCGGCAATGATTCCCTTCAATGTTTCCGCCGCTTCCACCAGGTCAGAATGCTGACTGCTGAGGAAGGTATGGCGTTCCAAAAGCTCCTTATACTCCTCAATGGCATTCACATTTACATTTCCCAGTTTCCGTATGGAATCTTTCAGTTCGGTAATATCTTTTTTTATCTCCGCCCGTTCAGGAACCTCTTCCATCTTATAATCCACAGCTTTACTGGGCGTAATCTCATATTCTTCCCACAGATAATTGATCTGGCTTTCCTGACGTTCCTCCAGTTTTTCTTTCTGACTGCCAAGACGGAAGCATTCTTTATCCATCAGACTGATATGACTGGATAATTCATCTCTCCTTTGGAAAAAGGTTTTATGATGAGTATTAAGAGCTTCTTTTTCCTCCAGATAACCTTTCATCTTTTCTTCGTCATCCTGCTGGATTTTTCCTGCCGCCTGAATCGTCTGCTCAATCTCCTGAATATCTTTTTCTTTTCGGGACATCTCCTGTCCCCCTTCTTCCATGGCCAGTGTGAGATGCTCCAATTCCTGTTTCAGTGTTTCTTCTTCCTGACAGATTCGCTGAATATTTTCCCGGGCAAAGTTACGCTTCTGCTCTTTCTCAGTATATTCCATCTGAATTTCATTGAGAATTCCGGTATATTCCAGTTCCTGCTCCTGCTGCTTTTCCAAAAGTCTCTGATGTTCCTCAATCAAAAGCTCCTGCTCTTTTTCCCGGGCTTTTGAATCGTCCATTTCTTTTTGAATCAGAGAACTGTTCTCTTTTATTTCCTGAATCTGACTCTCTATCTCTCTTCCCTCAGATTTCAGCTGCCCGTATCCCCCACGAATTTCCCGGGTTCTGGTTTCCGCCTGAGAAATATTCATTTTTTCTGTGTTTTGAGCAATTTGCAATTTCTGAAGTTGTTCTGTCAGCTCCGCCAGATAATCTCTTTTTTGATTTCTGTCCTCTCTGTTTTTTGCGATAGCCTGCTGCATTTTGATCATATCATTTTTTAATGCAGCCACACTGGATTCCAGTTCTTCCATTTCCCGTCTTCTGCCCAAAAGGTTGCTGCTGTTTTTGAAAGCTCCACCTGTCATGGAACCGCCGGGACTGAGAGATTCACCTTCTAATGTTACGATCCGAAGACTGTGGTTATATTTTTTCCCGATAGCAATGGCATGATCAATGGTATCCACCACCAGAGTCCGTCCCAAAAGCTGTGACAGCAGGATACGATACGTTTCTTCCGCATCCACCAGAGTATCGGCCAGTCCGATCACTCCCGGCTCTCTTAACGCTGCCCCATTGGTAAAACTGCTTTTTCTCATATTGGTGAGAGGCAAAAATGTGGCGCGTCCATATCGGTTTTTCTTCAAAAACTCAATCATATGTTTTGCAGTCTGGTCATTATCTGTGACAATATTCTGAATACTTCCTCCCAACGCTGTCTCAATAGCTGTCTCATACTGTTTTTCCACCCGGATCAGATCTGCCACCACTCCATGGATTCCGGGACGTCTATCCTTTTGTTCCATTACCCGGCGGATACTGTTGCCATATCCCTCATACCGTTCTGTAATATTTTTCAAAGATTCCAGTCTGGATTCTTCCCGGTGATACGCAGTCTGTCCAACCTCCATCTGGCGGTTCTGATCCTCCAGTACTTTTCGGATGGCTGCAACTTCTCTCTCCGTTTTTCTGTACTCCTGATTCAACTGATCCATCTGCTCACTGATCTGATGATAAGTTTCCTGATGTGAACGGATAATCTCCTGCTGTTCTGATTCATCACTTTTTAATTTCAGGATACGCTGACTCAAAGAAGCTTTTCGTATTCCAATCTGCTCCAGCATGGCATCATATCGCTGCATTTTACCTTTTGTGGAAGCCTTTTGATTCAGTATCTGGATAATTTCATTTTTTCCCTCTTCGATCACCCGGGAATTTTCATCCATTTTCCCATGCAGAGTATCCAGTTTTTCTCTTTCCTCTTCTCTTTTTCCTGAAATTTCCTGAAGAAGCTGTTCCAGATTTTCTTTGTCCTTCCGATGTTTCTTTTCTTCCTCTTTTCTTTTTTCAAGATCCTGACGAATGGAGGAAATTCTTTCCTGATAATGTTGGTCACTTTGCTGTGCCGCCTTGATCTGTTCTCTGAGAAGCTCAATGCTGTTTTCCAACTGCTGCTTTTTCAATGCATTTTCACTGGCCTGTTCCCGGGAAGTCTGAATCTTATTTTCCAGTTCTTCCAGTTTCTTCTCTATTTCGTCATATTCTGCTCTGGTCTTTTCAAAATCCGCCTGGGTCTGAGTTAATTCCTCCTGAGCAGCCTGATGTTTCTGCTCTACTTCTTTTAACTGTTCTCTGATATGAGCCGTTTCCACCAGAAACATATTCACATCCAGTACTTTTAACTCTTCTCTCTTTTTCAGGTAAATTCTGGCTGTCTCAGACTGACGTTCCAATGGTCCCAACTGACGGGTCAGTTCAGAAAGAATATCTGTCACACGTACCAGATTCTGCTGCTCTTCTTCCAGTTTTTTCAGCGCAGTATTTTTCCTTCTCTTAAACTTGACAATTCCTGCCGCTTCATCAAACAATTCCCGTCGTTCTTCCGGCTTACCACTCAAAATTTTATCTATCTGTCCCTGACCGATAATGGAATACCCTTCTTTTCCAATACCTGTATCGTAAAAGAGTTCATTAATATCTTTCAGACGACAGGAAGTTCCATTCAAAAGATATTCGCTCTCCCCGGAACGGTACAGCCGTCGGGTAACAGTCACTTCTTCATATTCAATGTCTAACTTGTGATCGGAATTATCCAGGGTAATTGCCACGGAAGCAAAACCCAGCGGTTTTCGCGTTTCTGTACCTGAGAAAATAACATCCTGCATATTGCCGCCTCGCAACTGTTTTGCACTCTGTTCTCCCAGCACCCACCGTACAGCATCGCCTACATTACTTTTTCCACTGCCGTTTGGTCCCACGATTCCGGTAATTCCATTATGAAATTCAAATACAATTTTATTTGCAAATGATTTGAATCCCTGCACCTCAATACTTTTTAAATACATACGTCACCTGCCTGAAGAGTCATAATTCCATAGTACGCCGCCATCTGTTCCGCCGCTTTTTTTGTCCGTCCCTGTCCCTGACCCATAGCCTTTTCTCCAATACATACTTCCACGGAAAATGTCTTATTGTGATCAGGTCCTTCCTCACCTAACAAATGGTAGGAAATTTCTCCTTCGTAATTTCCCTGTACCATTTCCTGAAAGATAGTCTTGCTATCGAAAAAGAGTTTTTTGTGTTCTATATCATTCAATACAAATTTCAGAATGAACTCTTTTGCACTAGCAAATCCACCATCCAGATACAACGCTCCTATTACTGCCTCCATAGCATCAGAAGTAACCGAATCTCTGTGACGTCCTCCTGTAAGTTCTTCTCCTCTTCCCAGACTGAGATATTCTCCCAGATTCATTTCTCTGGCGCAAAAAGCCAGTGTGGGTTCACACACCAGACTTGCTCTGAGACGGGTCAGTTCTCCTTCCGGCATTTTCGGATAAGCTTCAAACAAATATTCACTGCTCACCAATTCCAAAACGGCATCTCCCAGAAATTCCAGCCTTTCATTGCAATCCAGCCGATTCATATGATGTTCATTCACATAGGAACTGTGACGTAATGCAGTAAAAATCAATTCTCTGTCTGTAAATTTATATCCGATAACTTTTTCTAATTCCTGTATTTTTTTCATAATTCCTCCTGGCACATACATAGTAAGGCTGCCGCATAACCGCAGCAGCCTCCCGCTTATGATTACTCAATAGCTTTTTTTATAGCTTCCACAGCATCTCCCACAGATACGATCTGCTCTGCTTCTTCCTGCTGAATCTCAATATCAAACGCTTCCTCCACGCCCATAAGAATCTGAAACACATCCAGAGAATCTGCTCCCAGATCATCTGTAAATGTGGTATCCATTGTAACTTCTGACGCATCCACATTCAATACTTCCGCAATAATATTCTGCAATTTTTCCAGTTCCATCTTATATTTCCCCCTTTTTCTCTGTGGTAATATGATCTCTGATCTTTCCGCAGATATCTTCCTGTGTAAATGTGATACACTGGAAAATAGAATTGCGGATTTCATTGGCCGTAGCGCTTCCGTGACTCTTTACCACCAGTCCCTTCAGACCCAGCAGCGGAGCCCCGCCGTACTGGCTGGCGTCAAAAGTCTTTAACGTCTCTTTCAGCGCAGGTTTCACCAAAAGACCACCGATCTTACTTCTCAACGAAGTCATCATTCCCCCTTTTACTTTGGAAATAAGAGCGGAACCCACGCCTTCGTATAATTTCAAAATCACATTGCCCACAAATGCTTCGCAGACAATTACATCACAAACGCCTTTGGGAATATCTCTTGCTTCCACATTTCCAATAAAATTAATATCACTGCATTCTTTCAAAAGAGGATATGTTTCTTTTACCAGAGCATTTCCTTTTTCTTCTTCTGCTCCAATATTTACCAATCCCACTCTGGGATTCTTCACTCCCATTACATTTTCCATATAAATGGAACCCATTCTGGCAAACTGAATCAAATGAGAAGCGCGGGCATCCACATTTGCGCCGCAGTCGATCAACAGAGAGACTCCGTCCACAGTGGGAATCAATGGAGCCAGAGGAGCGCGCTCCACTCCTTTAATCTTTCCAACCAGAACCTGTCCTCCCACCAATACTGCGCCTGTGCTTCCACAGGAAACAAAAGCAGAAGCTTCTCCCTGACGTACCAGACGTAAAGCTTTTACCATGGATGAATCTTTCTTTTTCTGGATCGCCTGAACTGGCGGTTCTCCCGTTTCAATTACTTCTGCAGCCGGAACTACTTCAATTCTTTCCTTCGGATAGGTGTACTGTGCCAGTTCTTTTCTGATTACATCCTCCTGTCCCACAAGATAGACAAAAAGTCCGTCTTTTTCATTGACTGCGTCCACTGCACCTTTTACAGGCTCCTTGGGGGCATAATCCCCACCCATGGCATCCACAGCCACTTTAATCCATTCACTCATGTATCTTCCTTCTTTCTTGTCTTCCGGAAGCTATGCTTCCGACAGGTCTAAACTATAACCATGATACTAAACATTGGGGTAAAATGCAACAAAAAAGTGGGGTTGCCAATACAACCCCACAAAAACATCTGCTGTTCACTTTTTTCTCAGCAATACGCCCTGCCGGACGATCTCTCAGAAACAGTAACTGTAAACAAATTACTGCATCACTCCATCCGGTCCCAGATGGTAACCGTCTACATCCGTATCACAGGCCATAGAACCATCACTGTTGAAATAATACCAGTTTTCTCCTTCCTGATACCATCCCGTTCTGATATATCCGCTCTCATCAAAAATGTACCACTTTCCTTCGATTTTCTCCCATTTGCTCACAGGATACGTTCCGTCTGCATACTGGAACCACCAGCCATTATCATTCTTCTGCCATGTTCCCTGAGCATCAGGAATTTCTTCCTGAGGAGTCTCTTCTGCGGTAACAGTCTCTTCCTGAGCCGCCTCTTCTTCTGTCACTGTAACGCACTTTGTCGCACTGGTCGAAAGCTGAATCCCCTCTCCCACTGTGTTTGTTACAACAACGTAATAATATGTAATACCCGGTTCTTGTGTGGAAGGAGTATATGTACTCTCTACAGCTCCCTCAATCTCTGTTCCTCCCCCATTGGAATCTACGTTATTCCGATACCACTGATATGTCAGTTCTCCTCCGTCTGACACGGAAGCTTCCACAGTCAGAGGTTCTGCAGTGCCGTTCTTTCCATAGGTAACCGGATCTCCCATTTCATTGGCAAACACCGGTTTTTCCACGCCTTCATCCACTTTCAGATTCGTCATTGCTGTTTCTGAGGAAGAATCTCCCTCCTGTGTAGTCTTGTCCTCACTATTCCATAAAACTTTTAAAGTTTCTTTAAAAGAACAAGCTGATAAGACAGGCATACAACATAAAACAACGCCCGCCAATAATCCTTTTTTTATCTTTCTCATTTTTCTGTCCCTTCTCAATTAGTTAATATTGTTACTGCCCGCTTCTTTCACAGCAACCTGTTTGTTACTTTCTTTATTGATATTTCAATTGTTACAAATTCATTTCAAGTTTGTTTCATATTATATCATACACCTAAAATAACTGTCAACTGGAAGGGATATCCTTTTTATACCTGAGACAATACAAAGATATCATAAATGGAACGAATTGCAGTTTCAAAGTCTCTGTTTTCCACACCTATGATGATATTCAGTTCACTGGATCCCTGATCGATCATTTTCACATTGACATGGTTATGGGCCAGCGCTGCAAAAATCCTTGCGGCAGTTCCCCGGTTTCTTCTCATTCCCCGTCCTACTACGGCAACTAACGCCAGATCTGACTCCAAATCAATGGAATCCGGCTGTACTGCCCGATGAAGACCGGCAATAATATTCTGCTCCTTATCTTCGAACTCATCCTGATGTACATACACGGTAAAAGTGTCAATACCGGAAGGTACATGTTCAAAGGAAAGACCGTTTTCTTCAAACACCTGCAGAACTTTTCTCCCAAAGCCAATCTCTGCATTCATCATATCCTTTTCAATATTAATGGATGCAAATCCTTTCTTTCCTGCAATACCGGTAATGGTATATTTGGGTTTATTGCAGGTACTTTCTACAATCATCGTTCCCTTATCCAACGGACAGTTGGTGTTACGGATATTAATGGGAATTCCCTCCTGTCTAAGAGGGAAAATAGCATCTTCATGAAGTACAGTTGCCCCCATATAAGCCAGCTCTCTCAATTCTTTATAAGTAATTGTGGAAATCACTTTGGGATTGTCCACGATTCTGGGATCTGTCACCAGAAATCCGGAAACGTCAGTCCAGTTTTCATAAAGATCTGCTCTCACTGCTTTCGCCACGATTGAACCGGTCACATCGGAACCGCCCCGGGAAAAAGTCTTAATAGTTCCGTCGTAACAGGAGCCATAAAATCCCGGAATTACTGCCCGCTCAATATGTTCCAGTTTATCAGCCAGACTTTTATCCGTTCTTTCTGCATCCAGAACACCATTCTCATCAAAGAAAATATGATTAGCCGGATCCACAAATTCATACCCAAGATAATCTGCCATAATAATTCCATTCAGATATTCTCCCCGGGAAGCGGCATAATCCAATCCTTTTTGATTCTCAAAATCTTCCTTTATTCTGGCAAATTCTTCATCCAGAGATAAATTCAGATTCAGCCCGTCAATAATTTCCTGATACCGGGCCTGAATCCTCTGTATTTTTTTATCAACAGGAATCCCCTCAGCGGCAGCGTGATAACAATCATACAGCATATCCGTCACTTTAATATCATCATTATACCGTTTTCCCGGCGCTGACGGCACAACATATCTCCGCCCTTCATCTGAACGAATAATATCTCCTACCTTTTTAAACTGCTCTGCGCTGGCTAATGAACTTCCTCCAAATTTTACTACTTTTTTTCTCATAACTTCCTCCGCTTTTCACCTTATATTTGCTCTATCTTATTCTGTATTTCTCTTTCACTTTACGTGGCTAATATATCACTTTTGTAAAGAGATAGCAAGAGAAAATTATCTGTCCTGTATTTTTTCATGATTCTCAATGAAGATTCTCCAATTCTTTCAGCCGCTTTCTTCTCCGGAAACGTTCGCCGCTTTTATTATACAGCAGGAAGGATTCCACTAAAACTTTATTGAGAGGTCCCAGTTTATCCTTGGTAGTTCTGTCATATCTGGTTCCTCCACAGGCAATATAAGGAGTTGTTTTCACGTAACGGATCAGATCGGATTCACACCGGATATCATCAGGAAGCTTCGTATATCCCATACCGATACAATCCGGTCTGTGAGCATCACTTCCACCAAAACCCGGTTTATGATACTTTCTGGCCAACTGTTTTGCTTTCTCATTCACTTCATCCGGCTCGCAGGCATTATAAATCTCCACAAAATCAAACTGATTCATAAGACTCTCCACCCGCTCTTCATGAAATTTTTTTCTGGCCTGCGTCTTCATGATACTTAAATACTTTTCCCCAAAAGGATGGGCAGGTCCCACAATTCCCCCATAATGGTGTACCGTCATGATCAGAATCTGTGCCGGCAGTCCCCGCAGCTCCAGAAGCTTCAGTTTTACTCCCTCCGGCATGATTACCAGCATATGTCCACAATCTATGGTATCATATTCCACGCCCTTTAATACCACAAAGTCTGTATAGCTCTTTCCTTTGATAGAATCTCTCCATTCCCGGTATCCATCATAAGAATTATGATCCGATACCAACATACCGCCAAACCCTTTTTCTTTTAAGCTTCGGATATATTCCTCAATCATGACTTTACCATCCATGGAGCCTTCTTTTGTATGGCAATGCATATCGAATTTCATATTCTCACCTCTTCATCATTTTACGGTAGTGTCAAAAACTACCTGTT
>DETV01000075.1 GCA_002361775.1 Eubacterium sp. UBA3279 | reverse complement strand
CTATCTATTTCCCGACAGCCCCCTTCTTTCTGGTTACTGCTCACTCTGTTCACAGTACCTTTCACTGGTTACATGAACTCTCTGCACACAGTGACTTTCTATTATTCTATATTCTTTTATGGATTAGCAAATTTTTATCAAAACTGTTTTGATCTCATATGCATGAAGATCCATTTCAATTTCTTTTTTCTCTGAGAATTCACTGATCGGACGTTCTCTCAGATCACATTCTGCCCATGCTGCAAAATCAAATCCAGGAGTCATGGTTACTTTCTGTGCTGAACCTGCGAACTCATGGAAACGAACCACAATATACTGTCCGTCTTCTGATTTCTTCACCGCATCAATTTCCACCTGATCATTGTTGAAGGTCACAAAACTTTCCATATTCAGGTTCAGGCTTCCACTTACTACCTGCATAGGATCATTCAGCGCATAAGCTTCCTGCACTACATTTCCTTCTACAAAATCTCCCTCATGAGGAAGCAGAGCGTAAGTAAAGGTATGCATACCCTGATCAGCCAGATGATCTGGATGAGTTGCTGCTTTCAGCAATGTGATACGCATAATATTATCTTTGATATCATGACCGTATTTGCAGTCATTTAACAGGCTGACACCATAGTTTCTCTCAGACAGATCTGCCCATCTGTGAGCAACACTTTCAAAACGAGCCTGATCCCAACTGGTATTCCAGTGATTTGGACGTCTTACATTTCCGTACTGCACATCATATGTTCCATAAGTAGAACGGATATTTACCGGGAATGCTGCTTTCAAAAGCTGATGCTTCTCATGATAATCCACAGTTGTAGCAAAATCAATTCTTCTGGTTGTGCTGTACAGAATCATATCCTGGCAGATAGTGGAATTCATATAACTCCATTCCATACGGATCTTCATCTGCAAAGGACCACACTCTGTCACTTCAAATCTTGTCAGATCTGTGATCTCACGCATTTTCTCCTGATAGAAAATATCAATATCCCATGCATCATTATCAATTGGCTTATCTTCGAAAATCTGCAGTACATTTGCTCTTTCGCCTTCCGGAAGAACTTCCCGGTCAAAAGTCTTATCATACAGTCTTGTAATCTGACCGTAAGAATTCAAAGAAATGCTGTAATACGGAGTTTCAATATTTTTTCCGGAAATAATGAATCTTGCTTCATTTTCTTCCTGTTTTGCTTCTTCGAAAATAACTTCTTCTGTACCCATAGCCGGAACATTTTTCACTGCTACATAGGTTACATTTCCTGCCTGCTGAGCAGTAAGTTCATTTCCGTTAACATCCCTGAAAATACCTGTTCTCTCTTCTGGAATCACAACAATTTCATCTCTGTTCCATCCGGAAGCGTTAAATACAGTATAATGGTTAGGATTCTGATCTGTAATATCAGCAATTGCCCCATTTTCCACTTTTCTTGCAATGCCTTCAATATATTCGTAATCCTTACGGGAATCTTCGTATACTTCATGGATTGAAGAACCAGGAATAATATCATGGAACTGATCGGTAAGAATATGTTTCCATCCTGTAGTCAGTTCTTCCTGTTTTGCAAAACGGATATCCTTTTTCTTCAGAGCATCCAGTACGGCAAACCATTCCGCTCTGCGGTACAAAAGTTCCATTTTACGGTTCATCCGTTTGTTATAACCCTGGCTGGTATATGTTCCTCTGTGATACTCCAGATACAACTCTCCATCCCAGGTATTTACATACTGATCTGTATTCTTCACTGTTTCTTTCAGATCACGGAAATAGTCCCCTGCTCTGGATGTTTTCAGATTTGGCATACCCGGAATTTTGTCAATTCTTCTTCTGCATTCCAGCATATCACGGTTTACTCCGCCGCCGCCGTCTCCAAATCCATAAGAAATCAGCAGGTCTTTGTTCATCTGTTTTTCACTGTAAGCATCCCAGCAACCTTTTACTGTCTTTGGAATCAATTTTCCATTGTAAGTATAGAACCAGGAACCTGGCTCATTCCACGGTTCCGGTGTGGTGATAAAGTGGGTAAGAACCTCACTTCCGTCAATACCTTTCCATTTAAATGTATCGTGAGGCATACGGTTATACTGGTTCCAACTGATTTTTGTTGTCATAAACATATCGATTCCGGCTTTTTTCAGAATCTGAGGCAAAGCCCAGGAATAACCGAATACGTCCGGCAGCCACAGATATTCCACATCTGTTCCAAATTCATCTTTAATAAATTTACTTCCGATGAGAATCTGTCTTGTAAGAGATTCACCGCTGGTCAGATTACAGTCTGCTTCCACCCACATGGCGCCGTCTGCTTCCCATCTGCCCTCTGCCACACGTTCTTTAATCTTTTCATATAACTCCGGAAACTCTTCTTTTACATACTCATATAACTGAGGCTGTGTCTGAAGGAAAATATATTCCGGATACTGCTCCATCAGGCGCAATACGGTAGAGAAAGAACGGGAACATTTTTCGCGGGTATGTTTCAGTCTCCACAGCCATGCCACATCAATATGGGTGTGACCTACGCAGCGGATATTTACCAGAGACTTTTTATCCATTCCGTCAATTGTTTCATTTAACACAGTATCTGCTTCATGAACACTTTCATAAAAAGCTTCGCTGCCTGGCTCAGACCAGTCAATACAGTGGAACGCCTTGTCCAGCGCTTTTCTCAGGTCATGCTGAATGGGATCGTATTCGTTCAGTTCTTTGATTGTTTCCCATACCATCATCGCCATATAGTATAAATCGTCTACCTGTTCATCCAGCCATGCCAGATCTGCCCGGGCAATCTTATGTTCCTGAGGAGTAGGAACGCCGCCTCCTTCCAGACCTGACCAAAGACGGAATGTTACATCCAGAACTTTTCCGCAATGCTCTTCTTTAAAAAATACTTCTTTGTGGTTTGCATCCACACCCTGATACATTTCTCCATTCAGATAGAACATGGATTCAAAACCAGAGTTATTTCCTGCTCCTGTATTACCATAATCGAAAATACCAAGAACCTTCTTTCCTGTCCATTCTGCAGGAATCTCGATTTCTCTGTGCATCCACAGGAAACGGTCACGGCCCTTCCATGTATCTCCTACACAAAGTTCATCCCAGCCTTCAAAAGATTTTGGAAGTTCCGGATTTACAACTCCCTGTGTTTCTTCTGCAACTGCAAAGCTTTCCAGATGCTTCACATCCCTGTAACGATATTCCTGTAATTCTGAGATTCTTCTCTCTAATTTTCTGTCAGTTAAAAACATAATGTTCTCCTTCTCAGGCTTCGTCTTTTATTTCCTTTTGGCATCATCATACTATGCCTCTAAAAATATCTCAATTAGGATAATTCTATATTTAATGTAAAAATTTCATTTTAATGTCTCACTGTGATTCAAAACAGAGGTGCTGTATAAAAACAATACATCACTGTCACTAAAGTCCACCAGAGAGCCTAATGTATAGCTGGAGATATACCGCACATCCAGCAAAGTGATTTTACTGTATCCTTCTGCCAACAAAGGCGCAATCCCGCTGCCAAAAGAATCCCTGAAAATAATCAATTCTTTTTCTTCTGTCACTTCCGGATTTTCAATGGTAACATAGGACAGGGAACCGGACAGATACATCTCATAGGGATCTCTTCCCTTCGCTTTTTTCTGATCGTACATTTCCATTTCCCGATCATTCTGATGGTCATACACCTGACAATTTTCCAGTTTCTCATTAGTCAGGTAATACATCTTCTCTCCCTCCATCTTTCTGGCCGCCCGGCCCACGTAACTTCCGTAAAACAAGGAATCTACTTCTTTCACATCATAGTCACCTGACACAGCGGTTCCCATCTGCTCTGCAAGATATTGGGCCACATCCACTATTTTTTCCTGCCGCCAGTGGGGATCTGTCCGATAATAATCTTCCAGCTCCAGGTAAGGAGTAATATCCAGATAGGTCATCTGAGGCAAAGCATTTTTTATACTTTCAAAAAAGTAATCATAGTCCATGGACAATACCCTTTGATCTTCCCGAAGAAAATAATTTTTATCAGGGATCAAAGACAGATAGATCTCTCCTCCCTGTTCCTTCAGACAGCGATCATAAATATTCTGGAAAATTTCCACGCCATGCTGCAGGGATTTTTCCCGTAACGGATATTCCTTTGCTATCGCCATATCTCCCATCAAGTACAATCCATCCATATCTGACTGGCGTAAAAGCTCCGTGGAAACTGCCCCATAAACCTGGCGAAGCTCCTCTCTCAGCGGAAACTGATCCGAAGCATATTTCTCAAATTCTTTCATGAATTTTCCGGAAATAATTTCTTTTCCCCCCACCTGAGGAAACTGAGCCAACTGTCTTCTCTCACTGAGGGATATTTCATCCTGTGGTTTCACCAGACAACCGATAAAAAATCCTGTCAAAAAACAGACCGCAGTACATACAACCACAATATTTCTGATTTTTTCTGACATTTGCCAAAACTCCTTTCGAAACTTTTCATCTACTAATTTTTTATTCCTTCTTTTAGAATCTAAAATACAAGAAAGGATTATAGGAGTCGTTCACCAGAAAGCTGGTGATCACCACAAAAAGCAATACAAGAAAAATCGGTTCTACTATATTCAATATCGTATTTCCCCATTTTTTTTCTCTCAATTTTTTTATACTTTCCGGAATCATCGGTGTGGCGCCAACAATCGCCAACAGCAAAATCACTCCGTAGCTTCTCAGATAATACAAAAATTCCTGAGATAGGAAAGGAAGACTCCCTCCGGTAAACATCACCCGTAAATACTGTAAGGCTTCTTTCATATCAGCCGCATTGAAAATGACGAAACTGACTGCCACCATCAACATTACATAAATATGGGAAAATACTTTGTGTCTGTTCAGGAAATGTAAAAATCCTGCTTTTTCCACTAACAGTAATACAGCAAACATCAATCCCCAAACCACAAAATTCCATGCAGCTCCATGCCACAAACCAGTAAGAAACCATACTGTGGCTATATTGAAAAACCACCGACCTTTACTTACCCGATTTCCTCCCATAGGAATATACACATAATCTCGAAACCAGGAACCCAGCGTCATATGCCACCGTCTCCAGAATTCCTGAATGCTTTTTGAGACATAAGGATAATCGAAATTTTCCGGAAAATGAAAACCGAAAATTTTTCCCAATCCGATTGCCATATCACTGTATCCGGAAAAATCAAAATAAATCTGCAGACAAAATGCAATGGCATATAGCCAATAATATAAAACCGACGGATCTGATGTTATTTGAAAAATATCACATAATTTTCCCAGGCTATTTGCCAGCAGTACCTTTTTCCCCATTCCCAACATAAATCTGCGGATTCCCAATGCCGCCTGATCCACAGTGTGGGTTCTATACACCAATTGTTTCTCGATATCACTATATCGAACAATGGGACCGGCAATCAACTGGGGAAACATGGAAACATACGCTCCAAAAGAAATCAGATTTTTCTGTACCTGACAATTTTTTCGATATACGTCCACCAGGTAACTGAGAATTTGAAAAGTATAAAAGCTAATGCCTACAGGAAGTGCAAGTTTTATCAGGGGAATATGTCCTCCCACCGCATTCACATTTTCAATCAAAAAATCTGTATACTTAAAACAGATCAGCAGCCCGATGTGTACACAACAGGCTGCTGCCAAAACCACTGCTGCCTTTTTCCTCTGTGTCTTTCCCAGAAGAAATCCCTCCGCATATGCCATTATAATAGAAAATACCATCAAAATAATATAGCGGGGTTCTCCCCAGGAATAAAACACCAGACTGAAAATCAGCAAAATAAAATTCTTAAACCTAAATGGAACTGCAAAATAACAAATCAGAACCAACGGAAGAAAATAATATAAAAATGGAATACTTGAAAATACCATACTATACCAAACTTTCTTCTGCCACTACAGTAACTCCCGGATACTGTTCCTGAAGCTGTGTCTTAAAATATTCAATCATCTCACCATTTCCAAAAGCAGATACCACATACTGTTCTCCCAACTGACAAAGCACCAGCTTTTCCGGAAAACCGCACATCCACTGATTATTCAATACAGCTTCTTTCAGACTGTCTTCAAAAGTCTTCACATCCGCTGCATCTTTTACATGGAATGCTGCTCCTGTAAAAGTATTTGCATTCATCATATGAATCATACTTGCTCCATCGTCGATCAATTCCGCCCCATCTTCCGGAACCACCAACAGAGAACGAAGACTTTCTTTATCGGTCACATCAAATTTGCCCGGAGCGTTGTCTGTCATGTTCGTATAGTCTCCTCCTGTTACCGGGAATTTGTTTTCTTCCGTATAGCTTTCCCATACCTTTGTGAGAATTTCCAGGGAGTCTTTTACCTCTACGGTTTCTTTTCCACTATCCTGACCGCCTGATTCCTTTCCACACGCTGTCATGGATAAAACCAGAGTAAACGCCACAATAAAAGATAACAGTTTTTTCATTTACAATTTCCTCCTGAATCATTACAAATTTTTAATATCATACCAGAGTTTCTCTGTGATATCTACTGGAAAAATCTACGTCATTTTCCCCTGCGTATCACATCACCCACATTTTCTTCTGTCACCTTATAATACATCATTCTCAAATACAATCTCTTCCATACCTTCTCCTGTAACTAAAGCCACTGCATAAGATCCTCTGCTTTTTCGCAGCCACAGACAGTCAGCACTCAGAATCTTTCCAGCTTCATCTGCTGTACCGATACCTGTATCAATATCAACACTGTCCAGAGAGTTACGCAGAACACAAAATATCATGTAAGCCTGTACGTCTGCATGCTGGCTGATTGTTCCGCCGCATCCTTCTGCAATAGCTGCAACAGCATGACCAAACGAAGAAGACCAAATTCCCATAGCATTACCTGCCGGTTTACAGAACCACCACACGCTACAACAGACAGTCCCATAACTGCTGCCAGTGTCAATAAAGCAATTTTTCTTTTTTAGGTTTCCATTGAAATTTTTAAGGTTTTCTTCGGCAGATATACCAATAGAATTAAAAATTATGTCGGATTACAGCAAAAAATGTAGTCATATTCTTTCAAAGACGTATTCTGTTTCCGTGGAAATGTCATCACGAAAATGAAATCCCAGTCTGTTAAAGCTCTTCATACCTTCCGGTTCTTCCAAATGATGCTCTGCCATGAAACGAACCATCTCTCCCCGGGCCATTTTTGCATAAGTTCCCTTTTGAACCAGCTTCCCACCGGAATTTTCCATAAATAAACAGGTAATAAAAGTATCTTCTTTCTCCAGATACTTTTCCACACAACGGGAATACTCTTTTGAAGCCAGATTAATAATAATTCCACTTTCATCTTTTACCTGGTCATACAGTTTTCTTCCCCAAAACTCATACAGATTTTTATATCCGCAGACTTCCCCTTTCGCCTGCATCTCCAGGCGATAAGGAGTAACACCGTCCAAAGGTTTTACTGCTCCGTAAAATGCAGATAAGATCCTCAAATGTTTCTGTACATAATCTATATGTCCATCCTCAAATACTGCGGGAGCCATATACTGATATGCCAGCCCTTCATAAGATAAAAGAGCCGGAGTAAGTCCCTTCTCCAGCTCCATATCTTTGATTCTTTCCACATTTTCACCCGCGATTTTATCATTACACTTCCAAAGATTTTTCAATTCTTCATAGGATTGTCCCTGCATCCACTTTAACAATATTTTAGTATCTTCCAGAAACACCGGCAGACTTTCTGCTGCCAGTGTATCTGTATCCACATTCATTTTCTTTGCAGGTGATAATATAATTTTCATTCCAGTTCTCCCAACATTTTCTCCGGATCTTCCGCTGCCTTCACTTTGTCATTCGCCCGAATAATGATACCCTCTTCATCGATAAGATACGTGGTTCTCACTACACCCATGGAAACTTTTCCATAATTTTTCTTCTCTTTCCACACATCATAGGCTTTAATCACTTCCAACTCCGGATCAGACAGAAGCGTAAATGTCAGTCCCTGTTTTTCTTCAAACCGCTTATGAGATGCCACTGTATCCTTGCTTACTCCTAAAATTTCCACACCTTTTTCCATAAACTGTGGGTATCTCTCACTGTAACCACAAGCCTGCTTTGTACAGCCGGGAGTATTATCTCTTGGATAAAAATACAAAATAACTTTTTTTCCTCTGTACTCTTCCAACGAATGCAGCTTTCCATTTTGATCCGGCAATGTAAATACCGGCGCTTTTGTTCCAACTTCTAACATGATTTCAATCCTCCGTTTCTTATCTGATCAATCTGTTCCTTCATTTGTAATGGCAGCCAACAACTGAGAAACCGTCTTTTTCAAAATCGGATGCCGAAGATTAGGAGCAATCTCACATAATGGTTTTAATACAAATTCCCGTTTATCCATCTCTATATGAGGAATGATCAAATCATCGCTTTCCATCACCAGATCATCATACATCAGAATATCCAAATCCAAAGTTCTTGGTCCCCAGTGAATAATTCTTTCTCTGTGGGCCTCCTGCTCAATTTCATGAAGTTTATCCAGTAACTCCTCCGGTGAAAGTAAAGTCCTCACCACCATACAGGCATTGAGAAAATCATCCTGTTCCACCCCTCCATAAGGTTCTGTTACCAGATATTGGGATACTTTCTCTACAACACACTCCGGATCTTCTTTTATTTTCTCAACAGCTCGATCCAGATATCCTTTTTTATCTCCCAGATTAGATCCCATTCCCAGATATGCTCTGTGCCAGAAACGACTGATTTTTACAGAAGCATATTCTACCGGCAATCCTATGGGAGCCCATGGCTTCTTCAATTCCAGATCGATCCCCTTCACCAAAGGAAAATGAAGGAGTAATTCTCTCACCAGATTTTCCGCTGCAGCTTCAATCAGAAGAAACGTATTTTCCTTCATATAATCTGTGATAAAATGACTGACTGCGCCATAGTCCACAGATACCTCCAAATTATCACTTTTACCTGCTTTTCTGGTATTCATGTACATCGTCAATGATACGATAAACTTTTGTCCCAGCTTTGTCTCTTCCGGAAAAACGCCGTGTCTTGCAAAAAATTCCAGATTTTCTATATGTATCTCATCATATTTCATGCCATATTCTTCTCCCTTAAAATTGCCTGTGTCATCTGAATTGCTCTCATATTTTCTTTCACATCATGCACCCGGACAAAAGAAGCTCCTTTTTCCACTCCTAACACAGTGGTGACCAAAGTTCCCTCCACTCTCTGATCTGCAGGCAGATCTAAGGTCAGTCCGATTACAGATTTTCTGGATGTTGCCAACAATACAGGATATCCCAGTTCTTTCAGACATTCCAGGTGATGGATAATGATAAGATTCTGCTCATATGTTTTTCCAAATCCTACTCCTGGATCAAGAATAATATTTTCATCCGGTATTCCTGCTTCTTTTGCGATGGAAAGTGATTCCCGAAGATCATCACACACATCTTCCAAATAATTCTGATAATCTGTCTGATTTCTGTTATGCATCAGGCAACAGGGAACCTGATATTTTGCAATCAGATCTGCAACCTTTCTGTCATATTTTAATCCCCAGATATCATTTACCAGGTCGGCGCCTGTTTCTAAAGCAGCTTCCACCACCTGGCTTTTATAACTGTCCACAGATACCGGAATATCAAAATTTTCTTTGATCATCCGAATCATCGGCACAACTCTGGCAATTTCTTCCTCAATAGAAATCTGCACATGACCGGGGCGAGTGGATTCTCCTCCCACATCAATAATTGCTGCTCCCTCTTTGATCATTTCTTCCACATGAGCTAAAGCCTTATCCCGACCTGTCCATTTACCTCCATCAGAAAAAGAATCCGGTGTCACGTTTAAAATCCCCATAATGTAGCACTGATGTTCTGTGTCAAAATAATGATTACCGATTTTCATCTTTTTATCCTTCTTTCTCTATAGAAATATATTATAATTCTTTTTTTCTTCACTCCAATTACACAAATTGCAAACCTTACAAAATCCGCACATCCTGGAATGCTTATCCGCCCGGTAAAGCATTCCTGGCAAATTTTTACATTCTTTATTAGAAACATCTCTGTGGCCGGCTATTGCCTCCAAAATTTCCTTTGATTCCTGAGCATCAAATCCGCAATCCTTTAAAATCACCGATGCGAATTCTATCCCACCTTTCTCATGAGGAATCTTCTGGGTATACTGCAATCCTTTTCCCACATCATGGAGCAATGCTGCCGCATAAATACACTCTTTGTCTATACCGCAATGTTCCTCCAGATTTTCTATATATGCAAGCCGCGCCACATCTAACAAATGCTCTATGCCATGTTTACAAAAAACCCTGTCTTTTTCCAATTGGGCCAATTCTGCCATCTTTTCCTTCCACACAGGATGCTGGCAAATTTTTTGGACTCTCTGCATTTTATCTCCTTTCCAGCATTCGATAGAACTGATTCTGAAGCTTCTCATCATCATCAAAGACTCCCCTGGTTACCACAGTAACCGTCTTCGTTCCCGGCTTTTTAATCCCCCGCATCGTCATGCACATATGCTCTGCTTCAATCAAAACCATTACTCCGCGAGGCTTTAATTCCTTCATAAAAACATCCGCCACCTGAGCAGTCAGCCGTTCCTGCAATTGAAAACGCTTGGCATATACTTCTACCGTACGGGCAATCTTACTCAACCCCACAACTTCCCCATCGGGAATATATGCAATTGCAGCAGTTCCATAAAAGGGAAGCATATGATGTTCACAAAATGAATAAAAATGTATATCTTTTTCCATCACCATATCATTATTATCCACATGAAATCTTTTCTTTAAATGTTCTTCTGCACTATCGGAATAACCTGCTGCCAGTTCTTCATACATCCTGGCAATTCTATCCGGTGTTTCCACAAGTCCTTCTCTGTGAATATCCTCACCAATACCTTCCAGAATCAATCTTACGCCTTCCTGTATTTTTTCTTTATCCATTTCCTATCCCTCTTTATACTGTTTTTATTTGTATCTGCTCGAAATCAGCGATAAAAAAACAGGAGTCCTGTGCCTCCTGTACAATCACCTGTTTTTAACAGACTTATGAACAAGTACACTTCCGTATTTGAATATTTCTTTCAAATATACTCTTGTTTTTCTGATATCTTTCATCTTCCGGGACGATATTATTGCTTCCATTATAGAATCTTTTATTTGGAAAAACAAGAAGATTTCTTTAATCTTCTAAAAAATATAACGGTATGACATTTTCTTCATATTTCCTTACGCTTTATCCCAATCTTTTATGCAACAGAAAAACCCGTAGAACCGAAGTTCTACGGGTATCTTACGTTTGGACACAAGTTATCTTACGATAACAAATCTATTTTCAGATTGTATTACTCGATGATTGTAGCAACACGTCCTGATCCTACAGTACGTCCACCTTCACGGTCCGATTTGGTCATATTTAGAAGCTTATTTGTTACGGATTTTGCCGTTTTTTGACTCATTTTATGGGTATTTTACCTATTATTTATTCTTTTTCAGGGGGAAATGTTGCAGATTCGTATCACGATTTCTGGGAAGTTACCCTGTGTATCACGCCCTTTTGTCCGCGCACGAACGACACCATTTTCGTCCACTATGGAGATAGTGTAACATGGACGACCTGGAATGTAAATTGATTCTTTTTGAAATTCGTTCGACCTTCGTTGATTAGTGACGGGGTGGGCGAACGGAATTATATTTTACTGTTGTATCATGCCTCGAATAATCTTGGGATGGGCGAACAAGGTGCATGTAATAAGTGTCACTGCGAGAGTGATACACATCTTCCTATTCCTCTTTATGTAAGTGCCTTGTCCAACTCCAGTTCATGATAGTATTTACGCGTAGACTCCGGATATTCTTTGATATACATCTCTACTTCACTTTTTGTAATTTCACAAACGGATATATACTCAGCAAATTTTTCCCGAGCCTCTTCATAAGTACAATCTAAGTATGCGTCAAGATTTTTCAACAACTCCAACATCTGTAACACATATACATTCTCTCTTGTTATCGGTACAACCGGCTTCTTTACACAAAATCTTCTGTTACCAATCAGAACTTCTCCGTCAGTTGAAACATTGTTGCTTACAATCTCAATCACATAAGGAACCTGCGTAGAAATCCCTATCTGGTTAGCAAATGTATTGCCTGCATAGAAACCATCTACATTATCCCCTTTGGAAATGAAACGATATCTTGCCACCATATCTGCATTAGGACCAACAGTGGAATTTAATGTGGTCTTCTTGGGAATAAAATATACCTCTGAATCATATTGCTGCAATAAACCATTTTCACAGAGTTCCTTTATTTATAGTTTTAAATCCTGCTCCGTAATATTCTCTCTTAACAAATCGGAAAAGAAAATTGGCTCTGCTTCTTTGTAATGATCTTTTATAAAATTGTACAGCATTGCCGCTTCTCCTTTTCTAACAACTTGATTTCACCGAACCAGCTTTGCTACACCTCACTAATTTGTGATAACATTTCATTCTGTCACTTCATCCTTTAATTTCGGCAAGGAAAAAATATGTGAATTATAAGATATCATCATTCTATTTTTTATCTTCTTATAATAAGATTCATCATATTTACCTCTGCCCTTATCAAAGATCTTTCTCTTAATACTTTCATTTAAACGTACCATTTTTGACGGTAATTTTTTCTTTAGTGCATCTTCGAAACCTTTCCAAAAAATTACCAGCTTATTATTTTCGTTTGATACTAGCCATTCAACCAACATTTCCCACCACATTTTATCCGTATTTCCAATTGACATACCGAAAACACAAACAATATGGCTTTTATTAATAATATCAACCGCCTTTTCCGTCTTTCGTTGGCCTATACTATTATTCATTCGTCTTTTGATAAAAGTATCTAAAAACAATTCCTCATCTTTTAACAACTTATTTCCTATTTGCTCCACATCGTTTACACCCAAAATCATTTCTTCATCTGTTGTTCCATGAATATGTAGTATTTGATTTATTCTATTATTTCTTGTATATCCCTTTCCTTGATGAGTCGCTATTACAGTTGCCTTGCCATCATATAAACCAACTATTCTATCTAATACATTAGTATAATTAAACGTTATATATGAATATTCAAAATCCTCATCTTTATACACATCCATTGTTTTTTTAATAGATGCAACATCCTCCACTGGTAATTCACTATAAAAATTCAACATACTTTTGGAAAATTCTTTTTTTATTGCTTCTGGATCCTCAAATTGATATTTCTCTTGCTCTTTTTCCAAATATTCAATTAAAAGCCTATCCAACTCGTCTTTATCGTCATAAAATTTATCTAATTCCCCCTCCGGAATTTTGCTTATTTCTTGTCCTAGTGTTTCTTCTAAATCAGCCCAGAGCTTTTCATTCCCGTCAAGCCAAGACTTTATCATATTATTGTCATTTGCATTTTGAAGAAAATAAGGATAAAAATTTGAATATCGAGTAGCCAATCCAATATTAATATCAAATCCATTGCCGATAAAAAAAGTAATATTCAACGTATCTCATCTCCTTATCTGATTGCTATTTCAAACTCTTACTACTTAGTTTTTAACAAAACATTAAACTTACATGTAGCTTGCATACTATACATGCAAGTTTAATGATATGTTTCCCATTTTTATGTTGTTATTTACTTTTTCTTGTAACGTCTGTCACGATTACTGCCAATAATTTCAATCCTATCAGAAAGTCCTTTTAAAATATCCTTTGTACGGCTTTCCTTTAATCCCAACAATTCACAGAAATCCCAAATACCATACTCTTTTCCATCTTCCATAAATTCAAGAATTCTATCATATTGCATTTGAGTTTTCTTCGTCACTTTCTTACCGCCGCTTTTTATCGCCGCTTTTTTATCGCCGCTTTTTATCGCCGCTTTTTTATCGCCGCTTTTTTTGAAAGAAAGCGACAATACCGTCCTATCCGGATCAAATCTCTCTTCAATTACTGGTTCTTCCCAACCTTCATCTGCCCAAACATTAAAAATATTCGGCACACCGCTTCCGGCACGTTCACCGATATTGATAAGATTAAACATTTTCATAAGAGCCTTGTTTCTTGGATCGGATTCGCCACCAAGACGCATCTGCTTTTTACCCGTTCTGACATAGCCCGGATTTGCCAAAATCAGCTTGTCCGGTTCCTTACGAATAACAACACCTCGCAATCCGTGATAATCTGCATTAATCAGGCAGTTTGCCAAAGCTTCACGGAGTGCCTTGTGCACCGGAGTGTCGTCAATGCGTTCACCACCGACCATTTTGAAAGGTACCTTAATGTCTTTAATAATCTTGTTATAAACTCTAAAATAAAAGTCACACACGTTTCCGGACCATTCACCGGAACTGGACTGCAATCTGTCGCTCCAGCGTGTTGTAGGATCTAACTCTTCCCTGTAGTCCAAAAAATACTCAGGGAAGTGGCGTACAATGTTATATTCGTCACCAAACATCAGCATACCTGCTGCCGTAGGATGCAGCTTTCCGTCTTCCTCTGAAATAGCAGCCGCACCAATGCTTCTTAAATACTCGTGGTCGCTCAGGCGTTCAAAAGGATGTCCCTCCTTTAAAGAACGATGACTGTTGCGATATCCATGAATGGTATCGTAATTCAAATCTTCCATCGGAACCTTATCAAGTACTTCCATATCCATGGTGCGCTCAGTCTGGTCACGAAGCATAGTCTTTACCTGCAATCTGGTACAATGATAATCACCCTCATAGTTCCGACGGAAAGTACCATTAAAAATGTCATTATTGATGTACACCGGCTTCTGCTCACGTTTCGCCATAGGCACATAAATAACCATGATGACATCTTTATTGTCACCAACTTCATACATCTCTACGTCATCTTCCGACAGGAGATTGATATTCACTTTCTTAGAATTGTTGATGGTATCCCAGAAGTCTTTTCGGAGCTTGGACGCATTCTGAAGACCGGTAGTTTTCCAACTGCCGTCTTTTTCTTCTTTGACACCGAGGATAATGACACCGCCATAGCAATTTGCAAAAGCAGAATACGTTTCCCACAATGAAATTGGCAGACCACCATTTGCTTTTTTCACTTCTCTTCTGTTATCTTCTCTGTATTCATCAAATTGTGAAAGGTCAAAATCTTTTTCCAAATCAAACAACTCACTTTCTATTGAATAAACATTTTTGCAATTTCCTATTTCGTCCCATCCTTGCCTTTTTGAATCTTGAGAAATAATTATGCTATCATTTTACATAATTATTTCACATTCTTCAGTAAACTGCCATCCATAGGCGAACTATTGGGATAACCATATAATATCCCTCTTCTAAACATCATTTATATCCACTATTACCATTATAAAATTTCTGAATTATTGCTTGCAAAAAGTCAATTACCCTGGCATAGATAAATAACAATATGATTGTGGGGCGCAAGATACACCTATATCCTCCAAAGACAACGGTTTGTCATATAAAACCACATTTTTTAACCGATAAGCAACGGCTTTTTTCTTTCCCTTATAATACTTTCTAAAAAAGGAATATGTAATGCCGGAATGTTGTTTAGTCTGACGCCATACGTTTAAAACATCATCTTCAATGATATATTCAATTTCAGCCTCTGCCACAACTTGTTTCTGTGGTGCAGTCGCATAGATAATAATTTTATCAACATCATCTCTACATCTGAATTTACGATATTCAAAAAGTTTTGTTCCGTTCAATATACTCTCTACAAATTCAGGATTAATCGATAATAACATTTGACACATTGACTTTTCCCTCCACTAATATCTTTCTAAATTGTTTTTCAGTCAAGTGGACATCTGTTGGATATTGTCCTTCGGCCGCCCAACATCCATTGTTATCTAACCAATTCATATTTACATTATTGCCTGCACCAAAATATCCATAATATAGCATTTCAGTAATTGTTAAATTTCTAAAAGTATTATATTGCCTCAGCAACTCAGCTCCATCAAATACTGATTTGTTGCCAATTCTCTGTTTTAGTTCCTCAAAAGTCATCAAGCATCGATTGTTTATTTTTGCCTGTATAATATCAGTAACAATGCAATAAGAAGTGATACACGACCTAAATCTTTTACCAGTTCCTTGCGTATATCTACGATAGATTAAAACAGGTTCTCCAACCCTGTGTTTTATTCGCGCTTGTCCTACATAAATTTTACTAAGTCCATTACTTACACTACTACTGATTTTTCTTTGTAATGAAGCAGTATTAGCCAGTTCAGAATAGGCAAACATTGTATCATGATAATTGTCATCAACAATAACATATCCTGCATAATCAAAGTCTGATTTTATAAAAGGAAATGCCTTATATGCATCGCTAAAATCAATACATGTACGACTTTTTACAAGAACATTTTCTCCGTTCGCATTTTTACCCACATTTTGAAATCCAAATCGTTCAAATTGCGAAATAAGCGTTTCATGTTTATCAAATACCGTGACATAAATTTCTTCACAATTTGATTGCTGCCATTTCCACAGAACTAATCCTATTGCACCTTCTCCAATTCTTTGTCTTCTGAATCTTCCTGCAATTCTAAATGTACTTATTTTTATCCTGTTAATACTCGGCAAAACATCTTTCTGTAATCGAATTTCTTCACATTCGTTTTTTAATACCACAAATGCTCCGACACCTATCTCATCTTCAAATACAAGTGCGGTAGATCCCTCATTTGCTTTTTTGCTAAACCACTCTACAAATCCTGTACTGTTCTCATTGCCTGGATAATCAGATTTTAAGGAATCAAAAAATGAATCACCTAAATCTATTTCTGAAAATTTCTTTAAATAAAATTTACCAGCCACTTTACAGCCCTCCTTGCCTTATTTTTTGTATAACATTCTCCAAGTCGGAACTACCTGTTGAAACAATTAACGGTACACCCAATTTTTTTGCTATTTCTTCCGCATAAATCTTTTCTTCTCTTTGAAAAGATTCAATATCTGCTTCTTTTACAACAACTCCGTCTCTTTGCAATCGACGTGTAGCAACAACAGATGGTTGCTCCATTAGTAAAACTATGCTATCGGGTTTCAAGGAAGTATATGTATTCATGGGAACCCTTGAAATACAACCTTTTCCATCTAACAAACAAAAATGACCATCTAATATAAATTCGTCTCCCTTTTCACGCAATTCATCTATTGCCTTTAATAGAAACAATTGATTTTCATCAATATCTTCTACAATTTTATCAGCAGAAAAATTTCTACTTCTTTTTTCAGCAATCAGCTTACTTGCAGAATATGTAGCAATACCAAGTTGTTCTTTCACCCGATTACAAAAAAATGTTTTTCCTACACCATGAATCCCACTAACAAAAATCATAGTAAAATCATCTCCTATATTCTAAATCAAACAATCGCTCAAAATAATTATTAAAACTCTTCTTCAATCGCTACCCAATGTTCATCTGCCATACTTTCTGCAAACTCGGTATTATTAATATACAACTGTTCATCCTCATCCCTTACAAATCCCCATTTGAGACCATACTGTTCTGCATAACGCTTAAATGCTAAGAATTTATTACCCATTTGCATATCAATATTTTTACTGTGTCCGGAAGCCTCGCCACCTTTTGTTTCAATAAGCCATGTTTCTTCGTTTTCTTTTTGCACAATGTAATCCGGATAAAACAACCACTGTTTCTGCAATGCATCTGTATATACGATTGACAAATACTGCTGCCCGGCATCTCCGTTCTTGTAAAACCACTTCACCTCACAATTATTTTCGCAGTAACGCTCAAATAATCTCTCAGGTAAAGATCGTGTTCTATCGGTACAAAATGCTGTTGTGTATTTCCAATATGCATATAAACGGAATTCTTGTTCTTTCTTAACTTCACTGAACTTATACATCTCTTGTTCCGGAATTGTAAATTTATCTGTCTTAGGTTCCAAAACAAAAGATTGCTGAACATTCATCTGACTGGTAACATGTTTAAAATCCATTTTTAACTTCTGCGTATTGTTAATAACAAATGCATAAAAAGCGTTCGTATCTAATGCAAGGAATTTATACTTATTATTCTTTCCTTTACGAAACATTCTTTCCAGAATCGCTTTTACCTTTTGTGATTGCATACCGGTTACCTTTTTTATTTCATCTACCGCATGTAGTAAATATATACCATGCGTATGAGTGTTCACCTGCGTTTTCATCACAATCTGTCGCTGTGCATCCTGCTTTGTCAATTCCTCCGTTGTACGAAAAATTCCTCGCAAAATGTGACTATCAATTTCTTCATCAAAATTGTAGCCTGCTCCTGCCAAATTAACTTTGTTATTGTCTTTATTCCCAGTTAATGAATAAGTAGTTTTAAAGTATTCATGTACTTTTAGTAATGTTTCCCGTTCGCCCAAGCCATCATAATCCAAATTACGCAATTCTTTGGTAAGCGAAAAACCCTTTACTTCATCTTTCAAAAATAAGCGCCGCAACTGATATGCCTTATCCAAGGAGGATAATAACCCTTCCTTATACTTTGTATCCAACGTATACAGATAACAAAAGTCCAATACATTTATACCATAATGCTTTCGTTCCGGCATTCGTCTTATACGCCCAATTGTCTGAATCTGAAATTCCTCACTTCCGCCTTCTCGCAACTTAACAAGTATCTTTGCCCGAGGACAATCCCAGCCGGTAGATATAGCTTGCTTCATAAGCAAAAATGCAGGTGTACCATCTAATGCAGTCAAATCATCTGACACCATCTTGTCATCACTCATCCAAATATTGACCATGCCATTATCATATGTATATCCCATGGACTCCAGTTTTTCCTCAACAGCTTTAATTGTTTCAGGTTGTCCGGCAGGAAACTGAATCAAAACAAGAGGACGGATATTGGCTCCTACCAACTTATAATTTTCTGCAATTTCTTTACGCTTCTCATCTGCCAAATCAAGCAGATAGTCATAATCATTTACAATCTGTTTATCCTCATCTACACCTTCGTTCACATAAATTGCACGAGTAATCAGTCCGGCATTTATAACCTCATCTTCCGGTATTTCATAATACTCCTGATGACTGACTTTATTTGCTGTTGCAGACACACGTATAATATTCTTTGCTGCAAAAGCATTTATAATATCGTTCGCCTTGCTGGTATTATTAGTATGTTCTTCATCAATGATAACTACAAAGTTTGTTCCTTCTTTGTGGGCATCTGCAATTCTATCAAACAGATTTTGTCTCTCACCATCCTTTAGTGCATTATTTCCACGTTTGGTAACAAGTTCCCAATTTACAAAAGTAATGCTTCCCGGCGTGAAACCAGTTAGTAAGGAATACAATAAATTTCTCGTATCTCTCTGTGGTGTAATGCGTTCCATTTGTTCCTTACTTTGTTCTTCCAAGTCTCCTTTACCCGGACATAGCCAAACAAATGCTGTATTATTATCTGTATTGTTCAAATATTCATCAATATATTTAATCAGAATAATTGTCTTTCCCGCACCGGTGGGAGCCTTGACAGTAATCACTTTCTTGCTATCTCGTTCTACCGTCTTTTGAATCAGAAAATTAACACAGTCATTCTGAAATTCAAAGTCTTTTATCCCTTTTACCATAGTTCCCCTGCCTCTCTTAATTCAAAATTAAAATAATAATCAGGTATGATGTAGGTATCAACACTTCCAAATAGCGCCTCTTGCGATGCTGTCAACAACACATCCTGAGAAACATAAATTGCTCTTATATCAGTGTATTCATTCCATTTTTTCTCCAATTCGTCAGCCTCATCATCACTCATAATCATGATATAGGAATCGTCATCAATTCTAACTCCATGTTCCAATTGAATCATTTCAGTTACATGATTCAACAAAGAATCTGCTAAATACTCCTCACTTTTAGGCACAAAATCAGTATGATAATATTTGAAGTTTGCAGGTATTCCTTCTGAGTATTCGCTTCCATCTTGTCTTTTCCCTGTTATAACCGTTTTAATTCTTTGATAGGTTATTTCTTCACAAATATTATTTTCATTATTAGTACAGAGAATAAACTTACGTTGTCCTCCATCTTCCTTATTCAATTCCAAAACGGCTTGCGCTGTAGTTCCTGAACCAGCAAAAAAATCAAGCACAGTTACATTTTTTTTAACCATTCTTTGAAGTAACCATTTAATCAAATTAACGTCTTTTGGATAAGAAAATGCCGCATTTTCAAATAATTGTTTTATTGTTTTTGCCCCCTGCGTACTTGAAAATTCATCTATTATACCCATTGGCCTATTGGTTCTTTTAATAATATTCCCTTCATTATCGCAATTAAGATATTGTTTTGTATAGACAGTCCAAATTCCCTTTGCATCCTTTTTTATCTCTATAAATCCATTTTTTAACCCCCATATGTATTTATCTTTTGACCATCTCCAACATGCTTTCTTACCACCATTATTATCTTTTGGATTAATATATGTATGATCAGGAGTTTCTATGGGATAATCTAGTGATTCTGAATACTGAATTGAACCCATACCCAACTTCTGTAGATAATACTTCCCTCTGATTTTCTCATATTCATCACTACATTTATAACGTTCCTCATTACTTATATTTACTCCAGCTATCTCTACCATTGTAATATCTTTGGCGTAAACCAAAATATATTCATGTTTTATCCTAAATAACTTACTATCTATAAATGAGCAAATATTGAAAT
>DETV01000064.1:1813-24951 GCA_002361775.1 Eubacterium sp. UBA3279 | reverse complement strand
GATTTACAGGGCGAAGGTCAGAGGGTTTGACTATTTAGCACTTTGCTCCGAAGAGGGGGGCTTTGAAACTCTTTATGGAGAATCCATACAGCCCGGCAATCCAGCTCCTTTTGTGGAAGCGCTGGCACAGGGGGAACAAAGAGTTGCCGTTGGGGTTGATTCGACCGGAAAAGAAGTGGTATTGTTTGGCATTGACGCGTCCTATCCTATGCGGGATGGAAGTAAGTGTATCGGTCTGGTAGCTGCTGTACCACTGGAGTATATTACGGATTTTCTGGCGCTGCAGGATAAAAACCAGCTGATGTATTATCATATTATCCGGCCGGACGGCAGTTTTGTCATAGAAAATGAAAACACGGAGCTACAGGAATTCTTTGATTCGTTACAGAAGCTGATGGAGTCTGAAACAGGGAAATCTTCGGAAGGAAAATCTCTTGATGAGTTTGGTGACGCATTAACGAATTGTAAAGAGTATTCAACAACACTTGAAGTAAATGGAGAAAAACGACAGATTTACGCAATACCATTGCCATATTCGGAATGGTATCTGGTTGCGGTAATGCCGTATAATGTTTTAGATAATATTGTAAATACACTGAGTAATCAGCGTATAATTCTGATATTATTATCCTGTGCTTCTATATTAATTATACTGACGCTGATTTTTGCCCGCTATTTCTCAATCACCCGTTCACAGATTTGTGAGTTGGAGGACGCCCGCCAAAAAGCGGTTGAATCAAGTAAAGCAAAGAGCGAATTTTTGGCAAATATGAGCCATGATATCCGTACACCCATGAATGCAATTGTCGGCATGACCGCGATTGCGACAACGCATATTGATGATAAGAAACAGGTAAAGAACTGCCTGAAAAAAATCGCTCTGTCAAGCAGGCATCTTCTGGGGTTGATCAATGATGTCCTGGATATGTCTAAGATTGAAAGCGGCAAGATGAACATCACAACGGAGATGGTTTCTTTAAAGGAAGTTGTGGAAGAAATCGTCAGCATTATGCAGCCGCAGGTGAAAGCAAAAAAGCAAAACTTTGAGATACATGTAGAAAATGATATTACAGAAAACGTGTGGTGCGATGCCGTGCGACTGAATCAGGTTTTGCTGAATGTTCTGTCCAACGCAACGAAATATACACCGGAGGGCGGCTCTATAGGCGTATCTCTTTTTGAAGAAGAATCTCCGAAGGGAGAAGCGTATGTCCGGATCCATGTTAAGATTAAGGATAATGGAATCGGCATGTCGCCGGAGTTCCTGAAAAAAATATTTGAATCCTACAGTCGCGCGGATGGTGCCAGAGTACATAAGACCGAGGGCGCCGGATTGGGTATGGCGATTACGAAGTATATTGTGGACGCAATGGAAGGGACAATCAAAGTACAAAGTGAACTGAATAAAGGTACGGAATTCCACCTTGTGTTTGACTTTAAAAAAGTTACTGAAGCGGAAACAGACATGGACATGATTCTTCCATCTTGGAATATGTTGGTTGTTGACGATGACAAAACTCTGTGCAAGACAGCCGTAAACACACTGGAATCTATCGGAATAAAAGCTGAATGGACGCTCAGTGGGGAAATGGCATTAGAAAAGATAATCCAACGGCACAAAACGGGAGGCGATTATCAGATTATTCTATTGGATTGGAAACTACCTGGTATGAATGGAATTCAAGTTGCGAGAGAACTTCGGCGTATCCTGGAAGACGAAGTACCGATATTGCTGATTTCTGCATACGATTGGAGTGAATTTGAAACAGAAGCCCGTGAAGCAGGGATTAATGGTTTTATTTCCAAACCGCTCTTTAAATCTACGCTGTTTTATGCTTTGCGTGAATACATGGGTATTGAAACGTCCCGGGATGAGACGTCGGAACAGGTTATGGATATGACCAGGCACCGTATTCTGCTTGCGGAAGATAATGAACTTAACTGGGAGGTTGCAAGTGAACTGCTGTCCGATTTGGGTATGGAACTGGATTGGGCAGAAGATGGGCAGATCTGTCTGGATAAGTTTCGGGAATCATCAGAAGGGTATTACGCTGCAATTCTTATGGATTTGCGGATGCCGCATATGACAGGATATGAGGCGACGGAGGCAATTCGCAGGCTGGACCGTTCGGATGCTTTATCCATTCCAATCATCGCCATGAGTGCGGATGCGTTTTCGGATGATATAAAGCGTTGTCATGAGTGTGGTATGAATGGGCATATCGCAAAGCCTATTGATATTGAGGAATTAACGCGTTTGTTAAAAAAATATTTGATATAATAGCACCGGACATGCGGTTCACGTATCCGGCGCTTTCAATAGTTGACGTGCAAAGACTGATATACAGCGGCTAAATCAAAAAGCCGCTGTATATCAGTCTTTCTTTTGTCATTGCCCGTTTTACTATTGTAAGATCAGAGCAGAAACAACGCCGTTTGCCGCCATATGTACATAATATTTAGGGATTCCCCTTTGCATCAGATTTCTCATCTCAGTCTTAGGCTTCTTCCACCGTTTCCATATACACATGCGTATTTTGTGATAGCGCCATACATTGATGTCATCTATCTATTTTCCACTTCTTCCGCATACAGTACAATCGCCTCTAACGGAGAAAGTTCCACATTCAGGTATCCTCCTGATATTGTATATTCTTTTTCTACATCTGTAAATCCCACCGCATTTGTTTCCATCACCTGTTTCATAGGGAATTCTTTCGTTCTGCTTAGCCCCAATTCCCATACAGGTATATCCACTGTGACATTTTCATTATTGTTATTCACCGCAACCACAATTTTTTCATCACGGGAGAATCTTCCGTAAGCGATCAGATTATAATCATTCAATAAGAATTTTACCGAACCGGTTTTTAACACAGGATATTTTTTATGCAGTGCAATGGCTATCTTATAAAACTTCAGGAGACTTTTATCTTCCTTTCCCCAGGGATATGTTCTCCGGTTATCCGGATCGGTAAATCCACATACGCCGGCTTCATCTCCATAGTACAAGGTTGGGGCTCCCGGCCAGGTCATCTGCATAATTACAGCTTCACGCAACACCGCTTTATTCACACTTTCCTCTGCCGCTCTGTGGCCTAACTGCGCCACACGACCAACTCTTCCGTTTGTTCTGGTAAGGAAACGGGAATGGTCATGATTATCCAGCTCATTCATTGCAATCTGAAGAGAGGGGGCATAAAACCTGGAACTATTGTATCGAATCGCATCCTGAAAACTTGCAGAGTTTCCTTTCAGATCCGAACGATAGTGATCGCTGTGTTTCTCCATTCCTGTCAAAAACCAGGAAATCGGCTCCATAAAGGCATCATAGTTCATCACCGTATCCCACTCGTCTCCCTGGAGCCAGGGACTGGCATCTCCATAATGCTCTGCAATAATGACAGCTTCCGGATTTGCCTCTTTCACCACCCGGCGAAACTCTTTCCAGAAAAGATGATTATAGCCGGAACTGTGACCAAGATCCGCTGCCACATCCAGACGCCATCCATCCACATTATAAGGCGGTGAAACCCATTTTCTTGCAATATGCATAATATATTCCTGAAGTTTTGGGGAGTCTTCATAATTCAGCTTGGGAAGCGTATCATGTCCCCACCATCCATCATAAAATTCATTATAGGGCCAGTCATGCTCATTGTGGAATTTAAAGAACGTATGATAAGGACTGTCTGCAGAAACGTAGGCTCCCTTCTCATATCCTTCCTGTTTTTCGTAAATCCGCTCTCTGTCCAGCCATTTATTAAATGAGCCGCAATGATTGAACACACCGTCCAAAATAATCTTCATACCTCTTTTATGAATCTCTTCTACCAGTTCGACAAAAAATGCATTACTGGCTTCCAGATTCTTTTTATTCGTCACCCGATTGATATAACGGCTGGCATGGCTGTTATCCCGATCTCCCGGATAAAGAAGATCTCCCTGATCCTCCACAATTTTTCCATAATGAGGATCAATATAATCATAATCCTGAATGTCATACTTATGATTGGAAGGGGACACAAATACAGGATTGAGATAAATCACTTCTACCCCCAGATCCTGAAGGTAATCCAGTTTATCCATAACGCCCTGCAGGTCTCCCCCATAAAAATTATTCACATCCAGATTATCCGGCAGTTTTCCCCAGTCTTCCACCCTGTTACAGGAACCATCTATATAATAATACTCTCCTGTGAGAACATCATTGGAAGGGTCACCATTGCAAAAGCGATCCACAAAAATCTGATACATAACTGCCCCTTTGGCCCAGTCCGGCGTCTTAAATCCCGGAATAATACCAAAAGAATACTGCTCCTGCAGTTGTCTGGAAACGCCCAGTTCATTATAATAACATACAATTTTTCCTGACTGTATTTCAAAGTAATAATGAACCGCTTCCGCTCCCAGTTCTATATCTATACTATAATAATCGAATCCTTCCCGGCTTTCCGTAAGAACCATCTTGGATCTGGTTGCTCCACTGATAAAATATACTGCATCCACATTATTTTTCAGTGTTCTGAAACGAATTGTTACCACATCTCCGGCTTCCGGTTCAAAGGGTGTACGATACTGCCTTGTTTCATCACTGAATAAAGCTCTCTTATTAAATACCGGTCTCATCTTCGAAATATATTCCTGTGCCCGTTTGGCATCGCTATACTGTTCCATATACTTCCGCCCTCATTTCTATGTTTTATTGTAACCTCCAATTTTCCAGGGTTACATTCTATCTAATTTATTGTATCCTATCACTTCTCAAAATACAACCGTTTCCTTCTGCAATAACAATTATTCGTATTGCGAACTATAAATAAACCGGCATACCAGACTGCTTGAGAAATTGATGGATACATTTCCGCAAAATAAAAAAGACAGCCGAAGCTGTCTTTTTTGGAGAAGGTATTTCTTCTTATGGGGTGTAGCAAAAACTATATAATGTATTGGGGGGTTTTTACAGTTATTATAATACCATGACCCTCCGAAAAAGTCTGCACAAACCTGTTTTTTTTTCACCCTGTTTTTTATTCAATTTTACACGGATTAAAAAATCTTCATTTTTACTCTTCGGAATTTTGTACAATTTCCGGTGATTCTTCTCCGTTTTTTTCCTGTTCGAATAATTTCACAAATTCTTCATTGCCAATCTTCTCTTTTTCCAGAAGCAGTTTCGCACATCCATGAAGCACATATTCGTACCGGCTGATGATTGCTTTGGCTTTCTGATAACACTCATCAATAATCCGTTTTACTTCCTGATCAATAGCTGATGCCGTGTTCTCGCTGAAGCCACGGGCATGAGCCAGATCTCTTCCTATGAACACTTCATCCTGGTCATCTCCATAGGCAACCATTCCCATACTTGCAGACATACCATATCTTGTTACCATGGATTTTGCAATTTGCGTAGCCTGTTTAATATCCTGGGAAGCTCCTGTCGTAATATCATCAAAAATCAATTCTTCTGCAATCCGTCCGCCCAGGCACACCTGAATATGTTCCAACATCTTGCCTCTGGTATTAAACATCTCATCCTGGCTTGGAAGCGGCATAGTATATCCGGCTGCCCCCATTCCTGTAGGAATAATGGAAATCGTATATACCGGCTCCATCTGATCCAACACATGGAACAAAATCGCATGACCCGCCTCGTGGTATGCAGTGATTTTCTTTTCTTTGTCTGAAATCACCCGGCTATGCTTCTCTGTACCGATTCCTACTTTAATAAAAGCCTTCTGAATATCCTGCTGTTTTAAATATGCTCTTTCATCTTTTGCCGCCAGAATAGCCGCTTCATTCAACAGATTTTCCAGCTCTGCACCGGTAAATCCTGCTGTCGTCTGCGCGATCTGCTTCAGATCCACATCATCTCCCAGTGGTTTCCCTTTTGCATGTACCTGCAGAATCTCTTCTCTGCCCTTCACATCCGGCGCTCCCACCATAATCCGACGGTCAAATCGACCCGGTCTTAAAATTGCCGGATCCAAAATATCTACCCGGTTAGTAGCCGCCATCACAATAATACCTTCATTGGCTCCAAAACCATCCATTTCCACCAGAAGCTGGTTCAATGTCTGTTCCCGCTCATCATGACCGCCACCCATTCCAGTACCTCTTCGTCTGGCCACCGCATCGATCTCATCGATAAAAATTATGCAGGGACGATGTCTCTTTCCCTCTTCAAACAAATCTCTTACCCGGGAGGCTCCTACGCCCACAAACATTTCAACAAAGTCTGATCCGGATATGGAAAAGAAAGGTACTCCCGCTTCTCCTGCCACCGCTTTCGCCATCAGGGTTTTTCCTGTACCGGGAGGTCCCACCAGCAAAACTCCTTTGGGAATTCTGGCTCCTACACGGTTATATTTTGAAGGCACTCTCAGGAAATCCACAATTTCTTTCAGATCTTCCTTTTCTTCCTGAAGTCCGGCAACATTATTGAAGTTAATTCTTTTATCTGCTTCTGTAGACATCTTTGCCCGACTTTTTCCAAAGTTGGACATTTTGCTGCCTCCTCCTCCACTTCCGGCAGAAGCTCTTCCAAACATCATAAATACCATAAATACCAGGATACCCAAAGTAATCAACGGAACTGCCACTGTTAATATCTTGTTCTCCCGAGGTACATCTGTCTGTTCATAAGCAACTTCATATCGATCCAACATGAAGCGGATTTCCTTTACGTCATTGACATACATATCCATTCTCTGCCCGTTATCCAGCAGAACAACCAACTGTCCTGTGGGAACCTGCTCATTTTGGTGGATCATTGCTTCTACCACATGACCTTTTTCCAGATCATTTTGAAAAGCATTGTAAGAATAATTATTCTGGTTCTGCATCTGTCGAGTCAGGTAGCTGAAGGATAGTACGATTGCCGTTACCAAAATCAGCCATACCAGGACTCCTCTCGACTGTTTTTTCACCCTGTCTCTCCTTTCAGCTTGTTACGCTTCCGGCTGTACCACGCCGATATATGGGAGATTTCTATATTTCTGTGCATAATCCAGACCATATCCCACTACAAATTCATCCGGAATGTTAAAGCAGGTATAATCCACATACACTTCTTTCACCCGGCGTTCCGGTTTATCCAGCAATGTACAAAGATGCAGGCTGGCCGGATGTCTCTGTTTCAAAATCTCAATCAAATAACTCAGTGTACGTCCGGAATCAATAATATCCTCCACGATCAGTACGTCTTTTCCCTCTAGAGGTTCATCCAGGTCTTTAATGATCTTTACAACACCACTGGATTTTGTATCATCTCCATAACTGGAAACAGACATAAAGTCCAGGGTAACCGGTACTGTGATTCTCTTTGCCAGTTCACAGGCAAAAAATACACTGCCTTTTAAAATACATACCATATGCACACATTTTCCCTCATAGGCTTCACTGATCTGTTTTCCAATCTCTTCGATTCTCTGATCTACTTCTTTTTCTCCTATCAAAACACTGATTTTATCACTCATGGATATCTCCTCCTTTTATCTGGATATGTAATATGTGACGTGTTTCTTCTGACACTTTATATTTCTGGCTGATCCGGTCACCGATTATCCACAGAATTTCATTTCCTTCTGCAAGCAATCCAAGGAAATCCCGTTCCTGACGGGGAATCTTTCTGTCGATCAGATAGTCTTTCAATTTTTTGCTTCCACCGGAAGGATGGGCGCTGAATCGATCTCCTGATTGACGATGCCGAAATACCAGACTATTTTCTATTCTATCATAATTCAACCATTTAGTATACGTTTTTTCAGGAATTCTAAGAAATTTATCCTCTGTTTCCTCCCGGCAAAGCACCTGACATTCTATGAAGTATTTCCCCACCTGGGTTACCCCGGGAATTTCTAAAGGTATTTGTTTGCATTCTGGACAAATCCCAATGGGTCCATCCAATTGTTTTGCTTCGTTTCTTCCGAACAGAACGCCTTCATACATCCGTTCTCCCGTTATCTGATAGGGCAAATATACCTGTTTTCCCACCTGCTTTTCCCATAATCTGCAGATCATCTCCACGTGTTCTCTCGTAAAATCCTTTTTTTTTCCGGAAACCTCTTTCAACACCCTGAGAATGATCCGCCGGGAAATAACAGCCTCCTCTTTCCTGAGACTCTCTGAAAGAAAAATATCTTTTCCCTGTTTCCGGCAATATTTTTTCATCTTCTCTTCTGCCAGTTTTTCCAAAAAATCCTGAATCTCTCCCAGCTCCTCCGCCGTCTGAGCCATATGAGAAACTGTCTGCGAATTAATTTCCCGACAAAGATAATCTACCACATGATGGCGGATTTTATTCCTGGTATAATGATCATCCAGATTGGTACTGTCTGTCTGCCAGCTAATCTTCTTTTCCTCAAGATAGGACTCCACTTCCTGCCGTGTCATACACAGCAAGGGACGAATTCTGTTTCCATATACCGGCTTCAAACTGCACAATCCTGCCGCTCCCGTCCCTCTGGCCAGATGATGCAGCATAGTTTCTGCCAGATCATCCTGATGATGTGCCAATGCGATTTTATTTCCACTTTCCTTCCGACAAATCTGCGAAAAAATCTCATACCTTGCATTTCTTCCCGCCTCTTCCAGAGAAATTCCTGATTCCTGTGCTATTTTCTCCACATCCACATGACAGGCGTAAAAAGGAACCTTTTCCCGGCTGCACAGTTCTCTGACAAACTCTTCATCCCGAACAGCCTCCCCTTCTCTGAGCTGATGATTTACATGGACTGCGATTATTGAAAAATCATAAATCTTCTGCAATTCTTTCATTAAATACAGCAGACATACGGAATCTGCTCCTCCGGAGATTCCTGCCACAATCCTGTCTCCCTTTTGAATCATCCTGTACTTTTCCACAAACTCCTGAACTTTTCTCTCTGTTTTCCCCATGGAAATCTCTTTTCCTCTCTATTTTTTCCACATACCCGCTACCAGCACCGTCATATCGTCTCTGGCTCGATAGTTGCTGTAACTTAACACTTTTTCCAAAATATATCTTCCCAGTTCTCTGGGCATCTCTTCCTGCGCCTGAAGTATAATTTCCTTCATAATTTCTTCTTCCTGCTTTCCCGGAAGCGCATCCAGAACGCCGTCTGTCACCATAACCAGATAATCTCCGTCATATAACTTCTTGGAAGTTTTCTCAAAATCCAACTGCTGCACCAGACCAGCAGCCATACTGGTGGAGGTAATCGTTTCCACCCAATTAGAACGCCGGATAAATGTGGTAGCTGCCCCCGCTTTCAAAAACTCACAGATACCACTGTATAAGTCCAGAGAACATACATCCACACTGGAAAACATTCCATTTTTTCTTTGAAGCACCAAAGCAGAATTTACCATTCTGGCTGCCGTCTCTCTGGAAAATCCAGAGGTAACAAACTGTTCCAGTAATTCCACCACTGTCTCACTTTCCCTGCAGGCCTCCACTCCCGATCCCATACCGTCTGAAAGGCACATTACAAACTGATCATCTGTACTGGCGCAGGCATAATTATCTCCCGACACAGTCTCCTGCTCTTTCGTCACCCGGGCAACCCCATACAACACCTTATAATTCACGTCCTCTGTAAATAAAACTGTTTTCATATCACTGTTGAGAACAGCTCTGCTTTCCCGGGAGGGAACCATGTTGCATCCACATACCTGAGAAAGCTGACGGGCTACCTCTTTCATTGTCATACACTGACCGCCTCTGGTTCGCATGGTGAGAAAAATTCTCCATTTTTCATCCGGTTTTGAAAGCATCCACACCTGTTTCACCAAAATATGCTGTTTTTGCAATTGCCTGCGGATTTTTTCTTCCATGGCGGTGGGCATGGTGGAAATATCACTCACATCTCCCGATAATTTCTGTATCAGTCTTGCCACCTCATTTAATTGTTCTGCCACAGCCAGACGATTCTCTATCAGCCGGTTTCTGTATAACAATTCCTCCCTCGCCTCAAAAAAAGATTTTTGAAGTCCCTCTGTAAAACGTACTGCCTGACGGCATTCCCCGATCCAGTCTCCCTGGGCTCTCAAAAATCTGTCCGGATTTCCATCTTCAATAATCTGGAGCAATTCATACACTTTCTGACTGGTTCTGTGTTCCATCTCTTTCCAGCAATAATCCTTCTGAGGACATTCTTTGCATACGCCTTCCTGAACATGAGAAAAAATATCCTGAATTTCCCCTTGAGACAACTGTTGCTGATAATTGGGCAATTCGTAAAAAGTATGCGCCAACCGTTGAAATGATCTGGCATACCGTTCAATTTTTTCCTTCTGCGGATAAGCATCGTATATCGGTTTCCCTTTTGTCCTGTCTGTGAAAATAAGTTTTGCCATGTCCCGGACAATCAGTAAAGCACTGACTGCGAGCATGGCAATCATCCACATCTGCATGCATCCCTGACCCCCTTATCGCCTTGCCGGAGCGTATTGCCTCCGGATGTCCTTAAAGGAGTATTATAAATACAGCTTTCCAAAAAACTTGTCAAATTCACAGATATCTCTGAAAAAATTTTTAGACAAAAAAATCACTTTGTCTCTTTGAAAATAATTTCATTTTCTTTTACAAGACCAATCTTTTCTTTTGCAATCTTTTCCACGTATTCATCACTTTGCATATATCCCTGTAATTCTTCGATTTCCCCTGTACGCGCCTGTTCTTCCTCTAACTGTTTTTCCAACTGTTCATACCGTTCTTTATTCTGACGGATTTTATTCTGAAGAGAATGGCCTTCCACCAGAAGCACCGCCAAAAGCATACATACAACTCCGCTGATTCCCAGCATCGCTGCTCTATTCTGCACGTTTCGCCGTCTTGCTTTTCCATTTCTTTTTTTTACAGTCTTTTTCTTTCTGACCATATTCCGCTCTCCTGTTTCTGTAATGCTTTCCATATACTGAGATTCTACAACGGGAAATACAAAATTTCAACCTTTTTACCAAAATAACTGCTTTTCTCAAAGGAATTCCCAGGAGTTCCTTTCCTTTCAGCAAAATCCAGCCCGTATATCTGACAAAATATCTGCTCAGGGAAAAATGCCAGGCCAAGGCTCCTGCTGCTACCCCTGTAAAAAGATACCCCCTCAAAACTCCTGCATTTTCCCGAAAGAATTCAGAAAACAAAAACAAACTGCTTCCAATCCAAAACAATAGATCTTCCATACCCGTCATTGCAGAAGAATGGGGAAATACCTTTCTTAAAATCCGGAGACAATCATAAATCATCCAGAGTACGGCGCCATACCACAGGGAATTCATAAACAAAACCAGTTCTCTCCCCATATAACTGCTCATAACTACTGGAACAGCCTTTTTATAAGGCTTCCTTTCTTTTTGTTCCCGTATGATCCCTGCTCTGTATAAATCAGACTGTCTACAATTCCCTCCACATCCACCTCTCCACTCTCCAGTTGCAGACGACTTACATGAAGATCCTTTCCTTTGATCGTCATCATTCCCTGAGTTGTTTCCAGAAATATTTGCTCCGAATCAAAAGACATCACATCCACTACTCCTGTAATTGTCCCCTTCTTTCGTTCCTGCAGATTGAGCCCATGGATACTGTCCTTTCTTTCTTCCATAAAAAATCCCTCCATATCCTGTACCATGGTCCGCCGCCCTTTAAGGCAGACGGACTATGATACATTATATGAAGGGGGATTCTTACAGATACCGGTATAATTCCTGAGCTTCCTCTTTTTTTACCGTTTCCTGTACATTTAATACTTCTACTTTTACTGCTTTACTTCCAAACTGGATTTCCAGTACGTCTCCCGCTTTTACCTGAGCAGATGCCTTGGCCGGTCTTTCATTAATCATTACCCGCCCCGCATCGCAAGCTTCATTCGCCACCGTTCTCCGTTTGATCAGTCGAGAAACTTTCAAAAATTTGTCCAGTCTCATATATACTAAAACCTGTCTGAAATTATTCGTTAATCAGATCTTTCAGTGCTTTACCAGCTTTAAACTTAGGAGCTTTAGAAGCTTTGATTGTCATAGCTTCGCCAGTTGCAGGATTTCTTCCTTCTCTTGCTGCTCTTTCAGAAACTTCGAAAGTACCAAAACCAACTAACTGAACTTTCTCACCTTTCTTTAATTCTTCAGATACTACATCAACAAATGCTTTTAAAGCAGCTTCTGCATCCTTTTTGGATAACTCTGTCTGTTCTGCCATAGCTGCAATCAATTCTGTTTTATTCATGTTATTCCTCCTATAAGTAGTTAAAGTATATTAGTATGCCGCCGCAGCCATCCGCTGCGGCAACATTTTTACTACACCTATTTATATACTGTCACATATATTTTGTCAAGGATTTTAAAGATATTTTATCCTTATTCTTCTTACGAATGTGTTACTGTTTCCTCTATTCACAGCATCTTATCGATCATTGCAAGAATTTCTTTGCCCAGAGCTGCTGATTTCTCATCTGCATCCTCCAGAGAGGTTCCTTTGACTCCGTAATAGAATTTTACTTTTGGCTCTGTTCCGGATGGTCTTACACATACCCATGCATCGTCGGTCAGATCGTAGTAGAGTACATTGGAACTTGGAAGACCTGTAGCTTTTGTCTCGCCGGTTGCCAGATCCACAATAGTATCCTTCTTATAATCTCTTGCAGAAACCACATCATATGCGCCGATTTTCTTTGGAGGATTGGTACGGAATGTTTCCAGAATCTCCTGAATCTTAGCCAGTCCTTCAATACCTTTTAAGGTTACAGACTGAATATCATCTTTGTAATAACCATATTTTTCATACATATCGATCATGGCATCCCACAGAGTTTTTCCCTGAGTTTTATAATAAGCTGCCGCTTCACAAAGAGCCATGGTAGCCACAATGGCATCCTTATCTCTTGCATGAGTACCGATCAGACATCCGTAACTTTCTTCAAAACCAAACAGATATGTTCCTTTTCCGCTCTTTTCAAATCCAAGAATCTGCTGACCGATAAACTTAAATCCTGTAAGAACTTCAATAAAGCGCAGACCATAAGATTTGGCAATAGCTGATGCCATATTGGTAGTAACGATAGTACTGATAACTGCGCCATCCTCCGGAAGACTTCCGTTTACTGCTTTTCTCTGGCTCAGTTCATATTCTTCCAGAAGACATCCTGACATATTACCTGTCAGAGTATGATATTCTCCTGTCCTGGAATCTTTTACACGGACACCCAGACGGTCTGCATCCGGGTCAGTAGCCAGTACAAGATCCGCATCCACTTCTTTTGCCAGTTTCAGTCCCAGATCAAAGGCTTCATCTGCTTCCGGGTTGGGATAACTTACTGTAGGGAATTCTCCATCCGGCAGTTCCTGTTCCTTTACAACATATACATTCTCAAATCCCAGCTCTGCCAGAACTCTTCTTGCCGGAATATTACCTGTACCATGCAAAGGTGAGTACACGATCTTCAGCTCTTTAGCCATCGCTTTAATGGCATCCATATGGATAACCTGACTTTTCAGTTCTTCCATATAGGTGTCATCTATATCTTTGCCGATCACAATATACAGACCTGCTTTTTCAGCTTCAGCTTTATCCATCGTCTTCACATCATTGTAATCTGTCACTTTCTGAACTTCTGCCATAATTCCACTGTCATGAGGCGGTGTAATCTGAGCGCCATCCTCCCAGTAAACTTTATATCCGTTGTACTCTGGCGGATTGTGGCTTGCTGTAATATTGATACCTGCAATACAACCCAGCTTACGCACAGCATATGAAAGCTCCGGTGTAGGACGAAGACTTTCAAAAATATAAGCCTTAATTCCGTTGGCTGCCAGACAAAGAGCTGCTTCCTGAGCAAATTCCGGTGACATCCGGCGGGAATCGTAAGCAATCGCTACGCCCTGCGCCTGAGCATTCACCGCCGCAATATAATTTGCCAGTCCCTGGGTTGTCTTTCTCACCACGTAAATATTCATCCGATTGGTACCTGCGCCGATAACACCACGCAGACCTGCTGTACCAAATTCCAGATCTTTATAAAATCTTTCTTTGATTTCCTTGTCATCATCAGCGATACTTCTTAACTCACTCTTTGTTTCCTCATCAAAATACGGATTACTTAACCATGATTCATATGTTTCTCTGTATTCCATCATAGTACCTCCCAAAATATTTTCCGATAATCTGTTCTGACAGATATTCTTTTTTCATTATATACCATATAATAAAAAAATGGAAGTACAAGCCGGGATTTGTTGGATATTTTCCCGAAAATAATTACTGAAAATACCGTATAAATTCATTCCACGGCTGCACCAGAGCAATTGTCTGCTCCAGTTTTTCCAGATTCTTCTGGGAAATCCAGACTTTATTACTGTTGGTATAAAAATTGGCCAGTTTCCAGAATTTCCATGGATAAGACAGATAACATTTCAAACATACCCGTTCTCTGTCTGACAAAGACTTTTCTCTGTCATACGACAGTATCATATCTTCTCCTATCCGTAGATCCCATTGATATTTTTCGAGAATTTTTCTCATAAACTGTCCCAAATCACATATCTGAGGCAATCGGTTCCAGTGATCAAAATTCGTAAATGCCACTCCTTTTCCGGTAAACAATATATTATGCTGATTACATTCTCCATGACAAATCCGGTTCTGATCTGAAACAGTACCTTTATTTGCGAGAATTTTTCCCATTTCTATTTCAGTTTTTTCCCCTTTTTCCAGGAAATAGGAAATACTTCCTGAAAGTTTTTCTTCAAATTCATTTTTTCTTTTTTTATGTTGGAGAAATTTCCGGATTCTGCGAAGTTCCCGGTTATGCCTTCCGCACTCTTCCAGCAACCCGGGAACCTGCTCTCCATCCTCCTCCAACACCAATACCGTATGTAATCTGGCCATCGCCTCCACGCTTTTTTTAATATCTTCCTGTGAACGGGGATCACATTCTCTTCCCTTAAACCAATCTCTGACAATATAGGGAATTCCTTCCTCCCCCGTGGTCACTACCTGTCCTTCCTGATTTTCCAAAACAAGATCTACCAGTGGAAAACCGGATTCACGGCAGTGAAGCTGCATTTTCCTCAACTGTTCCATTTTTCCCGGAGAACCCCAATACTCCCGGATTATTTTCAGTCCTTCTTCTGTCTCGCAAATCAATGCTCCCCGTCCCCGCAGGACTGTTCTGGCTTCCAGACCATACTGTTCCAATACCCCCAAACCTCTATCGTGCAAACCTGTTCCCCTTTCATTTCTCTGCATTCTCTCTATACATATGAACAGGCTGCAAGATTTATAACCGGAGAATTACTTACTCACAGTCTCAATCAGCCAGCGCTTTTTTCTCCCATTTTCCTCGTTACTGAAAAATAACCTGATACATCTTCTTTTTTTTCTTTCCCCGTCTCATAAAAAAGCTCCCTTACGCTTCCTGTCACTCAGCCAGAGAGCAGACTGACTCCGATACGATTTTCCCGTCAATCAGCACTTTCCATATTTTGGTTGTGGATACAAGAGGCGATCCGTCTGCAATTACAATATCTGCATCCTTTCCAACTTCCAGGGAACCTACCCGGTCTGCCACACCAATATGCTTTGCCGGATTGATCGTAATAGCTTTCAGCGCATCAAATTCATCCATTCCACTTTGCACAGCAAGTCCGGCACAAAGCGCCAGATACTGCTGAGGAATGACCGGAGAATCCGTAATAATTGAAACCTGACATCCTGCTTTTGCCAGAAGTCCCGGTGTTTCAAAAGATTTATTGATCAGTTCCAATTTGGTAGCATGTCCAAAACTTGGGCCCACTGCCACCGGATAATTTTCTGCCGCCAATTCCTCTACGATCAGAGAACCGTCTGTCACATGCTCCAAAGTCAGATCAACGTCACACTCCTTCGCCACCCGGATGGCAGTAAAAATATCATCTGCACGATGAGCATGAGCCTTTAAAGGAATTTCCTTTTTCAGCACCGGAATCAGAGCCTCCAATTTCGGGTCATATGCAGGACGCTTGCTTACATCTTCCCCTGCCAGCTCCTTTCTCTCCATATAATCTCTGGCACGATTTAAAGTTTCCCGAAGTTTTGAAGCTATATCCATACGACAGGAACTGGTCTTGTCCATATAACAACGCTTTGGATTTTCACCAAACGCACATTTCATGGCAACCGGATTTTTCACTACCATCTTATCTATCCGTTTTCCCACTGTTTTCATTGCCACAAAAGTACCTCCCAGTACATTGGCAGAACCGGGACCTGCCGCCACACAGGTAACACCGCCCTGCGCAGCCATTTCCAAAGTAGGATCCATAGGATTGATACTGTCAATCCCCCGAAGCTGAGGACTTAAAATATCTGTCATTTCATTGTAATCATGCCCTTCGAATCCACAGGCATAATTATCCAGTCCCAGATGGCAATGGGCTTCCACAAATCCCGGATACACCATAAATCCTTCTGCATCGATAACTTCCGTTCCTTCTTCTAAGGCCAATTCTTTTCCAATTGCCTTGATTTTACCATCCTCTATCAGAATATCCCCCTGATAAGCTTCCCGATTAACTGCATCATGAATCAAGCCATTCTTTACACACAACATATTCCTTTTCTCCTTTTTCATTCGTTTATTTTATAACATTGTTTTTCAAAATCAACCAGTACAGAAATTCCTCCTGCAAATGTTGTCTTTTGAATATTATAATTCCCATCCACAAATTCATGGCGAAGCATTTCTCTTTTTCCTACTTTTTCATGAAATTCAGAAACCTTTTCGGCTCTTTCCACCTGCTCCTCCAGACTCATTTTAACATATCCGTCAAAAGCCCCGTCAATGTTAGGATATGCGGCATCTCTTACCAGATAAGGCGCTCCCCCGTTTAACAGTGCATACAACATATAATCCTCGTCAGCACTGACTTTTTCCATCATCCATGGCTGAATCACACAATCATGATATACCAGATTATACAAGGGAACCGGGATTCCCTGTCTTGGCGTTCCCGGAACTTCCATCATAAAATCATAGGGCGCATAATGACAGAAAATCTGACTGGGAACCGCCCAGTCGTTTACCTCTTCCGAACTGGACAAAATCCCATTTTTTAATAAATATTCAAAGCAGAGACACCGATAATCATAACAATCCTTCCGTGTCATTCTGTGCATAGGATTATCGCACTCATCTCCCTCATTGCAGGTAAACACATCCAGATACGCGCAATCCAGTGATATTCCATGCTCTTCCAGTTCCCGGAAATTTCTTTTTACATAATAGGGCGCCTGACTTCCGCAAAGATAAGATTGAGGCCCTCCCGCCCATCTTTTATGAGTGGGAATACTGCCGTCCTGCAAACGACAGGCAAAATTTACATCAAAACTGGGGGCAGACATATAATAATCCCTGTACTGATCATGAATACCAAATAAATATCCATATCCATGCATGGTATCTGCCAGAGATTTCATACCTTCCCAGCCTCCTGCTTCCTGACAGGCAGGACCGTAATCCGGATGACGATTATCATATCCCGGTTCTGCCCAGCCATCCAGATGAAGATACAACTTTTCCACTCCCAATTCGTGCAACTGCCGGATTTCCTCTTCTCTTTGCGCAAACGTAGTCAGATGATTATTCTTATCCGGATTTTGTGGATCGAAAAATTCAGAATCCGGCTGTACATACGTTTTAATTCCTTTATGAAGAAAAGCGCTGCCAATCAGATCATTAACGTGAGAATTTCTCACGGCCTTCTCTTCCAGTGTGCGAAGCCGCCCCTGCTCATCTACAAAATTTCTATAGACCTTACACATATCATTATAATCGCAATCCTCCAACAAAGTAAATCTCACGATTCGACGATATTCCATTTTCCCAAGGCTGGGTTCAAACCGCATGCCCACATGAGTATAAGGACCTCCCGCCGGATGCTCTGCCTGATACCCTGCATTCCAGGGAGTAAGACAAACCGCCAGATAACCTTCCCTCTCCCTGATCTGCGAAAACCATGGCATATAAGCGCCCGCTGTTCCGAAAAATCCGTCAAAACACGGTGTATGAAGCTTTGTTTCCCAGGTATTGGGAATTAACATACCCTGACGATTTGTCAAAAGAGTATACCAGTCCTCCCGTTTCTCCTCAAATGCCATCGGTCCCGGCCAAAATACTTTCTTTACTTCCAGTCCATCTTCACAAACAGGAATCCATTCACAATAAATATCACCGGATGCCCCTTCTACCCATACGACAGTCTGAAATTTATACGGCACTATATTTCCATCATTCCGGAACCCTTCATAAGTACTGAGAATCCCTTCTCCCACTCCTGTTTTTAAAATTTCATGAGAAATCTTTTCACCATCCTGGAAATAAACCGGTCCACATTCACACTCCATATAAGGCGCATAATCTTCTTGCCAATTCCAGGTAACTCCCCCTGTTTTCTGAAAAGTAAACTGTAATGTTTTTTCATTAAATCTGATCTCTGTCTGGTTCTTTACAATATGATACATCTTTTCCTCCCATCCCGCTTGTATTCTATAGTATAGATTTTATCATGTTCTCCGCTCCCTGTGGAGATACTTTTCTCTGGTAGCAAGTCCCCCGCGAATGTGACGTTCCTGCTTGTTTACATCTAAAATCTTTCGCGCTTCATGTGCAAGTGACGGATTTATCTGCAGGAGACGTTCCGTGATGTCTTTATGTTTGGTCGTCACTATTTAGAGCTGTCTTATTTTCACATTCGCCTGCCACAAAAATGCTTTCACTTAATCCCAAATCACCTAATAATCGAAGGTAAATATCCACATTTCCATCTTTATCTACTTCTATTTTCTTGATCAATCTCTTTAACTGTACATTGGTCATCTCGTGAACATCCGTAATATCCTCAATCTGCTTAAAGGTATCATTCAAGATTTTTTCCATCTGATCTCCCTTTGTCAAATTACTGGATACCATTTTCAATTCATTCTCCAGACGATCCAGTTCCTGGCGAGTACCACCCAACTTATCATTCAATTCTTCTCTGGAAATCAAATCATCGGTATACATATCCATATATTTCTGTCGCATTCTCTGTAATCTGGCAATCTGCAAATTCAGTTCCTTCTCATACTCTGCATTTTCAGCTTTCGCTTTGTACACTCTTTGAAATTCTTTCACCACATAGTCAATCACTTTATTTTTTTGTTGAAGAACCCGATTAAAATATTCCTGTAAAACCTGAATCAATTCTTCTTCATCTACAGCAGTTTTATTTGGACAACTATCTGCTCCTTTTCCATTTCTTCCGGAACAAACCCAACGCACATAGGTATTTTTGTAAGTACGAACTGTTCTTCGGAAAGACCAGCCACATTCTTTGCATTTAATCAATGTAGAAAACAGATACTTATTACTTTGCCTCTCATGATTCAGATTGAATGCATCGTTTCTTCCACGAAGAATTTCCTGTGCTTTTTCAAACACTTCATCTTCAATCATGCGAAGCTCCGGACGTTCCACAACAAGCCAATCCGTCTCATCCTTCTCTCTTCTCTGGCCAGTCAAAAAATCACTGATTTCCTGCTTTCCATTGATAATCTTTCCCGTATAAATCTCATTGGTCAAAATCCTGCAGATAGCATTCTGGCTCCATTTGCAGTTTCTCTTTGTCCGATACCCCTTTTCATTCAGCATATTGGAAATCTTGGCAGCACCGTAACCTTCTTCTGTGTACCACTTATAAATTTGCTTTACAACCTTCGATTCTTCTTTGTTGATCTCAAGATTGAAATAATCTCCGATTGTTTTATCGTATCCGTATACAATGTTAGGAACTCGCCCTTTTTCTGCGTTTAGTTTTTTACCAAATTTCACTCGTTTTGATGTGTTAGCACTTTCTTCCTGAGCTAATGCTCCAAAGATGGTAAGAACAAACTCACTATTTCCCATGCTTGTCATATTTGCTGTCAGGAACTGGGTTTCAATTCCTAACGCTTTCAATTTGCGAACATTCTGTAAAAGATCTACGGTATTTCTGGCAAAGCGAGAAATATCCTTTACAACCACCATATCAAACATTCCCTTTTCTGCATCAGACATCATACGAAGAAATTCTTTACGATTTTTGATTTTCGTTCCGGAAATACCTTCATCTGCATATAATTTTACTAAGACATCTCCGGTACGCTGAGTGTATTCGGAGAAAAATTCCTTTTGCGCTTCTAAACTGTTGAGCTGGTCGGCTTTATCTGTGGAAACACGGCAATAGGCTGCTATCTTCATAAGATTACCTCTCTGTACCAAATTTATTTTCTGTTACATCTATACTATATATCAAAAGAAAGATTCGTAAACAGAAAAAGAGAAAATTATTGAAATTAATCCCATCTCAAACTACTCTACTTTTATTTATCTTTTAATCTCTTGAGCAGACTGCATCGAAAGGAATATAAATAAATACTGCCGTTTTCTCAATGAAAAATTAAAGAAGTTTGAGGGAAAAACACTGAAAAAAACAGCTTGATCAAAAGTGTGGCTGTAAAAATCCAGACAAGGGATTTTTGCGGCCAAAAATAAATTTCATCTTTCATAGAAAAAAGGATCCTACGCAAGGTGGAAGGCTAACAAGCCTTGTCCTTGCAGGGATCCTTTCAATTGCTATTGAGGATGCCGAAATGTGATATTAACCGACAGCCCCTTCTGCTTTACTTTATTCTATATCTTTTTGTAATCCGTTCATTCGACAACCTCTATCTGGCACGCTTTCATGACCTTCAGTGCAGTCTCATTACTTTCCGGTGTTACCCCTGCGTATCTCGTTTAAATACGAGCTACACCGGTTCTCTTTGCTGCCTCAGCAACCGCTTTGGCTACCGCTGGTCCTACTCGCTTATCAAATGCCTTCGGAATAATATACTCCGGAGAAAGTTCCTCATCTGTGATCAGATTTGCAAGTGCTTCAGACGCTGCCAATTTCATTTCGTCATTGATTTCTTTTGCTCTCACATCAAATGCACCACGGAAGATTCCCGGGAAAGCAAGTACGTTGTTGATCTGGTTCGGGAAATCACTTCTTCCTGTGGAAACAACTTTTGCTCCGCCTGCCTTTGCATCATCCGGGAAAATCTCCGGAGTCGGGTTCGCACACGCAAAAACAACTGCATCTTTGTTCATGGTCTTAACCATCTCTGTTGTAACAGCACCCGGTGCTGAAACACCGATAAATACATCAGCGCCAACCAGCATCTCTGCAAGAGAACCGGATTTTTTAGCCGGGTTAGTAACTTTAGCCATTTCTTCTTTGATCGAATTCATGCCTTCCGGGCGTCCCTCGTAGATTGCACCCTTTCTGTCGCAGAGAGTGATATCTTTGAATCCTGCTGTCAGAAGGAGACGTGCAATAGAAATTGCAGCAGCTCCTGCTCCGTTCATAACGATACGAACATCTTCTTTTTTCTTTCCTACAACCTTCAGTGCGTTGGTCAGACCGGCAAGAGTGATAATCGCTGTACCATGCTGATCGTCGTGGAAAATCGGGATATCACATTTTTCTTTTAATTTCTTCTCAATTTCAAAACATCTCGGTGCTGAAATATCTTCCAGATTTACTCCGCCAAAAGAACCGGAGATCAGATAAATTGTATTAACGATCTCATCTACATCATTGCTCTTGATACAAAGAGGGAATGCATCTACATCGCCAAATGCCTTGAAAAGTACACATTTTCCTTCCATTACCGGCATTCCGGCCTCTGGTCCGATATTTCCAAGTCCAAGAACAGCTGAACCGTCAGTTACTACCAGACACATGTTCCATCTTCTGGTAAGATCATAAGATTTATCCACATCCTTTTGGATTTCGAGACAAGGCTGTGCAACACCTGGTGTATAGGCAAGTGACAGATCATCCTTATTTTCTACAGGTACTCTTGTTACAACTTCAATCTTACCTTTCCATTCTCCATGCAGTCTTAAAGATTCTTTTGCATAATCCATTTCTATTGTCCTCCCTGGTATCTTAAATTTTGCGAAACCGTATCATTCGACTCTTCTATTGTTGCTGTTCACTCCGTTCACAGCAATCTTCTAATCTATTAATAATTACCGGTAAAGAATTTGCTTTCTTTTGGAAGCTCATATCCATCAAAATATTTATTAAAGTCAAGTCCGAGATATCCACACAGATTAGCAAGTTCGACCATCGTATTATCGTTTACAGGTAATCCATGCTCTCTTCTATCTTTTTCTGCCAAAACTTCTTTTTCACCATGTGTATAAATACGATCTTTGCCTTCTGCCTTCGGACTTTCTCTCAAAGCTTCCAGGTATTCTGAAAAGTGTCTGCGGATTGCTTGAGGATCACCAAATGCAGCCGGATCGATTGCCATAAATCCATGACAGATTCCTGTTTTATCCGGGAATGTGCAGCAATGATCCGAAGTAACACCCATAGAAAGAATGGAACTGAATAGTTCACACAGCATACCATATCCATATCCCTTATGGCTTCCTGTAACCTCTTCATTTCCACCAAGGGGCATGATTCCACCGCCCTTCTTTGCAACAATATTGGAAAGGACATCCGGTGCATCTGTACTTGCATGACCATCTTTGTCCAGGGCCCATCCATCCGGAAGTGGTTTCTCCATCTTATTGTACATTTCGAGTTTTCCTCTTGTAACTACCGTGGTAGAACAGTCAAAGAAAAACGGATACGGGTCTGCCGGCATAGCTACTGCGATTGGGTTTGATCCAAGCATGGCTTTTTTGCCAAACGTAGGAACCATAATAGCCTCTGAATTTGTGCAGGCCATTCCCAGAAATCCCTCATCGCATGCCATCTTTGCATAATATCCGGCGATACCGAAATGATTAGACTCACGGACAGTTACAATTCCAACTCCGGTCTTTTTGGCTTTTTCGATTGCTTTTTTCATTGCATAAACGGAAATAAGCTGTCCCATTCCATTATGACCATCAATCACTGCAGATATCGGTGTTTCAAATACAATTTCAGGCTTTGCCTGCGGATGGATCGTTCCCTTTTCGATTCCCTTATGATAACGCACCATTCTCTGCATGCCATGACTTTCTATTCCATAAAGGTCAGCCGTAAGAAGCACATCCTTGATCTGATTGCTTTCTTCCTCTGTAAAACCAAACGCCTTGAATACGTCTCCGCAAAAATGA
>DETV01000064.1:275-1471 GCA_002361775.1 Eubacterium sp. UBA3279 | reverse complement strand
GTTTTATTTATTGGCATTACCAATTTATATTTTAATTATACCGCCGGTATTACCAAAATACAATAGAGGTCATATCAATTTATTCTGTAAAAATGCCCAAAATTTCTCAGGATTTTTTTTGCATTTCTTCCATATAACGTTCAATCGTATCCATATGTTCGGACATACATCGTTCCGCCTGTTCTGCATCTCCGTTGATGATTGCCTTAACAAGCCGATGATGCTGGTCATCAACCTCTCTGACAGAATTATTCTTTTTCATAATGTAGTCTCTCGTCCCGGAAACAATATTCTCAGTAAGCTGATCTGCTGCCGCAAGGACACTGTAAACCATCGGGTTATCTGCGATCTTTGCAATCTTCTTGTGAAGTTCGCGATCCAGTTCACCCCGTATCTTTTCATCTTCTGCGGCGTCCAGCCGTGCAAGAATCACCCATAATTCTGCTGCATCCAGCTGTGTGCACTTTCGTGCCGCAAGAATTGCCGCTTCTCGCTCCAGTGCCGCACGGAACTGCTGATTCTGGCGCAGATATCCATTATTTAATTTAAAAAGTATGGATAAAGGTTCGATCAGCCAGGTATCCAGGTCCTCCGTAATATAATTTCCGCCTCCCGGCACCGGCTTGACTATTCCCAGCAGTTCCAGTGCTCTCAAAGCTTCTCTGACTGCCGGTCTGGATACTCCCATGATCTCCGCCATTGTCCGCTCCGCCGGAAGGGCATCGCCCGCTTTGAGACTGCCATTCTGAATGTTCTCTATAATCTGATTTAAAATCCCGTTGAAAGCCCGTTCATCTCTAATTTCTTTAAACATGCTCCATTCCTCCACATCCCATTTCCGTCCGTGTATTCTTACAGGCGGTATCATTTTTTCACCGTCTTTCCCATACATTTTTTTTTGGTACAACTGTACAGTACGACAGATATTTCTTATAATATAGCATTCCTGACAGTTTACAGCAAGTGGAATGGATTTTGACCAAATTAACTTTTTTCGGATTATTAATTGTATCCCAAAAATCTTTACGCAATTTCGCTTCATTTTTTAGTCCTGTTGTTCTCCAACTTCCATCTTTTTCCTCTTTTACCCCTAAGATAATTACTCCACCATAAAAATTCGCAAACGAAGAATACGTGTCCCACAAGGAATTGGGCAGACCACCATTAGCTTTCTATTATCAGTCATTCTATAATAA
>DETV01000064.1:0-248 GCA_002361775.1 Eubacterium sp. UBA3279 | reverse complement strand
GCAAGTGGAATGGATTTTGACCAAGTTGCTGTGAACGGAGCGAACAGCAATCACAGGATTCATTAAGGAATATATGCATCTTTAACAGCGTTAAATAATTTCTGCAATTATGCTAATATTTTTATAAGCCAATCACATTAAGAAGGGAGGCGTTATTATGGCCTCAACAATACGCGATGTTGCAGCTCGTGCCGGTCTTTCTGTAGGTACTGTTTCCAAATACATTAATGGCAAAACAGTAAAAGAAA
>DETV01000104.1:43188-61158 GCA_002361775.1 Eubacterium sp. UBA3279 | reverse complement strand
GTCAAGAACTTTTTTAACTTTTTTGAAAGTTTTTATTTTCTCAACTCTGTTCGCTTTCAACTCTGACATCATATCATCTTTTATCTGGCTTGTCAAGAACTTTTTTCATTTATTTTATCTCTTCGAAAAATTTCTTTATTTATCAGATAATTCGATTCTTTTTCTGCATTTTGCACACATAATTGTGTGTTTATCTCAAACACAGCTCGACTATAATATCATTATTCACCAGTATTTGTCAACACTTTTTTTATTTTTTTATTTTATAATATTTATTAGCCCCAAACAGAATCCTGTATATCTTTCCTGCCTTATCTGGCCAGATCGTTCCATGATAACACAGAGATAAAAAAGTTTCACCATCTTCCAAAAAAACAGTGAAACTTTTCCTCTTTTACTTTTATTTATTTATTTCCTCAGCTATCGCTTCCAATGCTGCCGCTAACCCTTCCACTACTACCTGAAGGCTCATGGAAGGCACTCCTTTTTTATCCATCACTTGCTGTGGAAGATAGGGAATATGAATAAATCCACTTCTCTTCCCCGGATATTTCGTCTCAATCATTCTTCGGGTTCCATACGCCACATGATTGCACACATACGTACCTGCTGTGTCGGAAACAGAAGCCGGTATCTGATGCTTGCGTATATTGTCCACCATAGCTTTTACAGGAACATTTAAAAAATAACCATCTGGGCCTGCTGCATCAATAGGTTCATCACACGGCTGATTTCCTTCATTATCTTCTATTCTGAAATCATCCACATTGATTCCAACTCTTTCTACGTTAATATCAGATCTGCCTCCCGCCTGTCCAACGGAAATAATCACATCCGGATTGTATTTTTCCACAGCCTGGTCAATTTTTTTCAATGTTTTCCATCGAACAGTGGGAATCTCCAGCTTTATGATCTCAGCTCCTCCAATATTGTCCGGAAGACGCTTTACCGCTTCAATCGACGGATTAATTTTTTCTCCTCCAAACGGTTCAAATCCGGTTACTAAAATCTTCACCTTGTGTCCCTCCCTGCTTTAATACCTGTTCCTCTTTTTATCGATAATCTCCCATAAAGAACAGCGCTACTGTTCCAGGGCCGGAATGAGTCCCGATTGTTGCTCCAATGGTATTAATCAGAAATGTTTCATATCCGAACTTTTCTTTCACCAGTTTTGCCACATATTCCGCATCCTCCTGACAATCACCATGACTGATAAAAATCTTTTCATTTTTATCTTTCCAGCTTCCCATTCGTTCCTCCATCATAGCTACAAGACCCGCCAGAGATTTCTTTCTTCCTCTTACTTTACCAACCGGAATCAGATGTCCTTCATTATCCACATGAAGTAATGGTTTCAGATTTATCATCGTTCCCACTACTGCCGCCACCTTAGAAACCCGTCCGCCTCTGTGCAAATGAAACAGATCGTCTACCGTAAACACATGACAGAAATTTACTTTATGTTCCTCCAGCCATGCTGCATTTTCTTCCAATGTTTTTCCTTCTTCCTTCAGTTCCACAGCTTTATCTACAAAAAGCCCTTCACCTAAAGATGCGCAGAGTGAATCCACTACAATAATTTTTCTCTCTGGAAATTCTTCTGCTAATTCTTCTGCTGCCAGACGAACACTGTTGTAACTTCCACTGAGACCGGAAGAAAAAGCCAGATGCAGAATGTCAAATCCCTCTTCCAGAATCGGACGTAATACTTCCTTAGCTTCCTCAGAATTCACCTGGGATGTGGTAGGCATAGACCCATTTCGCATTTTATCGTAAAATTCCTTACAGTTCAGCTCGTTATTTTTTCCGTAATTTTTACCTTCCAACTGATAAGTCAAATACATATATTCAATATCATGCTCTTGATAATAAGAATATGGTAAATCTGCAGTATTATCGGTAGTAATCTTATATTTATTCATAAACTTCCTCCTTCCACATGATCCGGACTTATTAGCATAAATCTGCTAAAAAGCCACACCGATATTGTATCATTACTTTTCTTCCTCCGCAACCAAAGTTGACAGCACCTGCACAGATTTTTTCATCTGATTATCCTTCGACAGCCACTCTTCTTCCGGAAGTTCATTTAACTCAGAAACATCACTTTCATTATTTTCTTCCTGCCATTTCACTTCCACATCCGGATGGATTCCCTCTCCGTGAATATTTACTCCCTTGGGCGTATAGTATTTGGAAACTGTCATCTTCACTGCGCTTCCATCTCCCAACGCATACGTTTTCTGTACAATACCTTTTCCAAAAGTTGTCGTACCCACCAAAGTTCCTATCTCATGATCCTTTACCGCTCCCGCAAATATTTCCGCCGCACTGGCGCTTTCTTCATTTACAAGAACCACCAGGGGAACTTCTATTGGAGTTTCTCCTTTACAGGTATGTTCATCCCGGTTTCCATATTTATCTTCCGTATATACAATCATTCCTTCCGGAAGTATCTGCTCCAATGTTTCGCAGACAGATGTAAGCAACCCTCCCGGATTATTCCGCAAATCAATGATCATTCCCTTCATATTTTCTTTTTTTAGTTCTTCATACGCAGTTTTAAACTGTTCCGGTGTTCCCTCCGTAAATTCTTTAATCTGCACGTATCCTTGTTTATCATCCAGCATCCGGCTTTTTATCACTGGAATTTCTACTGTATCGGGAATAATTGTCACCTCAATTTCTTCTCCCTCCCTCAGTAAAGTAAACTTCAGCTCTTCCATGTCTCCATTTTTGATTTCATTGGCAATCTCTGTCACACTCATTTCCGAAGCCAACTGATCTCCCACCTTATAAATCACATCCCCCTTTTTCACTCCCGCTTTTTCTGCCGGACTTCCCCCATAACAATCATAGACTGTGATTTCTTTTGTTTCCTGATCCTGCTGCATCATCAATCCAATTCCTGTATATCGTCCTTCTGTGGATTCCATCAGACGTTTGTAATTTTCTTCAGAAAAATACCCTGAATAGGGATCTTGAAGACTGGCCATCATTCCAGCATACATTCCTTCTGACAAAGTATCACTGTCTGTTTCTTCCAGATAATTTTCCTCCACAAGTTTTTCGATTCTGGCCGCCTTATGAGCGCTGCTTCCTGTCACCACACTATTTCCTGCCAGAGGCAAAGTACCGTACTGCAGATAAAATAATCCCCCCATCACCAAAATACTTCCTGTAACTCCCTGCAAAAAACCTTTCAGCCACGTTTTATTTTTCTTCATTTTCACCTGCTCCAATAACCTAACTCTATTTTTAAAAACCAAAAAGGCCATCGCTCTAACCCTTTCCTGCGACAGCCCCTTTTCACACAAGACTCTTTATAAATCCTGCTGTAAATATTATAATCTGATGCCTCTTCTCAGACTTTCAAATGTTTTCGGATAGTAATAATACTTCCAAACAGACCGATTCCCATTCCCAGAACCAGTCCTACCGGAACCAATACTTCGAATACCTGATAAATATTCATAAACTGCACCACATTACTGAGCATACTGAACTTACTGAGAATGTATTTTACTACTTTATCATACAATACGAACAATAAAGCCAAAGGAATAGCGGAGCCAATAAATCCAATAATAATACCTTCGATCAAAAATGGCGCCCGTACAAAGAAATTGGTTGCTCCAATCAGCTTCATAATTCCTATTTCTTCTTTTCGTATGGAAATACCAATAGCTACCGTATTACTGATCAGGAACACCGCTACACACAGCAGAATCAAAATAATTGCCACCGAGATATAACTGATCAGTTTATTAAATGTAGTCAGTGTCTGGGTTGCCCCTTTTAACTGATTCACTTCCCGGACTCCATCCAGTCCCTGGATATATTTCACCAGATCGTCCTGCTTTTCAATCTTATCCACATACACTGCATAACTGGAGGAAGTTGCCAGCGGATTATCATTTTCAAATCCTTCTGCCAATTTCTGCGCTTCCTCGGATGTTCCAAAATAATCCTTACTAAACTCATCCCATGCAGCTTCTGCTGAAATATACCTGCAGTCCGTTACGCCTTTATAGGCTTTAATTTTCTCGCCAATAGCGTTGATAGTTGCCTGATCCGCTCCTTCATCAAAGAGAACAGTAACCGCCACGCCTTCTTCTGCATTCTTTACTATGTATCGGAAATTGATCACAAGAGAGAAAAACAGACCAAATAAGAAAATACATGCAGACATTGTAGCAATAGAAGCAACGGAGAACATAATATTTCTCCAGATGTTTTTTATTCCCTGTTTGGCGCTATAGCCAATCGTACTAATCCTCAAGATATTCACCTTCCTGTTCATCACTCACGATCACGCCTTTACGCATCGTAATTACTCGTTTCTTAAAAGAATTAACAATTTCTCTGTTATGGGTAACAATTAAAACCGTTGTTCCTCTCTCATTGATTTCTTCCAGCAACTTCATAATATCCAGTGAATTCTTCGGATCCAGATTACCTGTCGGTTCGTCCGCCAGCAAAATATTAGGTCGGTTTACCAAGGCTCTTGCCAGAGCAACTCTCTGCTGCTCTCCTCCTGACAATTCTCTCGGAAAGGACTTATACTTTTCAGCCAGTCCCACCAAAGTAAGAATCTCCGGTACCCTTTTTTTGATAACCCGGTTGGGACGTTCAATAACTCTCTGCGCAAACGCAACATTTTCATAAACATTCCGATCTTTTAAAAGCCGGAAATCCTGAAATACACATCCCACTCCACGCCGATATTTTGGTACTTGTCTTCTTTTCAATTTGCCCAGATCCTGATCATTTACTTTTATAGTTCCTGATGTAGGTTCCAGTTCCTTAAGCAGTAACTTGATCAATGTAGATTTCCCCGATCCACTATTTCCAACAATGAATACGAATTCCCCTTTATCAATGTGCAAAGATACGTTATTTAATGCCGGCTGGCCTTTAGCGTATGATTTGCTTACATTTTCCAACGTAATCATATACTCCTCCTGTCTTTGTCAATAATCGTAACTATTCACCAGTCTAATAATCTAAAGTTTCCATATACTTCATATATCTCACTACCATCAAAGCAATCTTAAAGGTAATTGCATCTTCAAATACCCGCAGATCCAGACCTGTGCTCTTTTGAAGTTTATCCAAACGATATACCAAAGTATTTCTGTGAATGTACAACTGTCTGGATGTTTCCGATACATTCAGGCTGTTCTCAAAGAATTTATTGATGGTTGTCAGTGTCTCTTCGTCAAAATCATCGGGAGATTTATTTTCAAAAATCTCCTTAATAAACATTTTACACAACGGAATCGGCAACTGATAGATCAAACGTCCGATTCCCAGAGAACTATAAGCAATAACTTCCTTTTCATCAAAGAAAATCTTACCCACATCCAATGCCATCCTCGCTTCTTTGTAAGAACGAGAGACTTCTTTTAATTCTTTTACAATCGTACCATATGCAATATGGGTGTTGCCATCCGGATTTCGTCCCACCGCATCTAAAATTCCTTCTGCAATCTTCTGCATCTGGGTATAACCGTCTCCCGGCGCAACTTCTTTTACGATAATAATACTCTTCTCATCTACAGCAGTGATAAAATCTCCGCTTTTTCCCTGGAATACACTCTTTACATTCTCCAGAGTATTGTAATCTTTTCCCTGTCCTGTCTCCAGAATAAAGACAACTCTGCGTACTTCTACTGCAATATGGAGTTTCTTTGCCCGATTATAAATATCCACCAGCAGCAAATTATCCAACAACAGATTCTTGATAAAATTATCCTTATCAAATCTCTCTTTATAAGCAATCAAAAGATTCTGAATCTGAAATGCAGCCATCTTGCCTACCATATACACATCGTCATTACTTCCCCCGGCAATTAAAACGTACTCCAGACGGTTCTCATCATACACCTTATAAAACTGATATCCTCTCACTGCCTGGCTGTCTGCCTGGGATTCTGCGAAACTTTCAATCTCACTATTGCTGATTTCATGATTCTGGAATGTAGTTGCCAAAATCTTCCCCTCCGTATCAGCCACAATGAAATCAATCTTTGAAATCCCTTTCAGACCATCCACTGTACTTTGTAGAACCTGATTTGAAATCATAAACATACCCTCTTTCAGTATAAAGTTTTTGCTATCTTTGCTGATTACCCCTAAAAAGCAAAGTCTCTTACACTATATTCTAATATAAATCATTAAAAAAGAAAAGAGAAAATGTAATAAATTTAACATTTTCTCAATATTTCTTTCCCTATATAATCGAATTCTCTCTGAAACCTTCGCCTAAAACCTCCCTCGCATCCGTCACGATCACAAATGCCCCCGGGTCAATCTGCGCCACTGCTTCTTTCAACTGTACAATCTGTTTTTTCCCTACTACACAAAAAAGCATCATCCGTTCCTTACAGGCATACATTCCTTTTGCGTAAATTCCTGTCACTCCCCGATCCAGATCATGAAGTAAAACTTCAGAAATTTCCTCAGACTTCTCAGAAATAATATAAACAGCTTTCGCATAGTTCAGACCTTCCATAAGGCCATCTGTCACCTTTGCTACTATAAAAATAGCCACAATGGCATACAAAGCTGTTTTGGGACCGAATACAAAAGCTCCTGTAATCACAATAATTCCATCCACAAGCTGCATGATTCGTGCAATAGACATATGTTTCACATAATGTTGAATCAGGGTGGCCACCATATCTGTGCCTCCGGTGGTTCCCTGTCCTAAAAATACCAGGCCGATACCTGTACCCTGAAGTACGCCGCCAAAAATCACCGCCAGAACCATCTCGCCTTTAACAAGAGGGAACACCGGCATTACTCCCAGCCAAAATGAAAGAGATAAGGTTCCCCAGATTGTTTTTGCCAGAAAACGAACTCCTTTAATGCGAATTCCAAAGAAGAACATGGGAATATTCAACACAATATTAGTAAACCAAAGAGGAATACCTCCGTCAATCAAACCATCCGTAAGACTTTTTATAATAATAGCAATACCGCTAAATCCTCCGTCTACCAGCCCATTGGGTTCAAATGCCGAATTCAGCGCTATAGACATCAGAGCAGTTCCCAGAAAAATCAGAAAATAATCTTTATACCAGGATTTTTTTTTCAATATCGCTGCCATACTTCCTCCTTTGCTCCTGCACAATCCATCTTTTCACCAACATTTCCAGTATAGCAGATGAACTTTTTCTTGGCAAGAGCCACAATTCTTAACAGTTTTCCTCTAATTGTCTGGTAAGATAACTTCCCACAATTTTAGAAAAATTAGAAATATCATGGATATAAGCAAAATCTTTTCCAAATATTTTTTTCTCTGCTCCCAGATCCTGTTCTTCTCCCACAAATACTCCCAATACGGAAACTCCCAGGTTTCGCAGTCTCCTCACTTCCACCCCCGTATCTCTCACTGCATATTCTCCATAATAAGGTTGAGGATTTCGGGCATTTGGACGGTTTAGTATTACATCATAGGGTCTTCCGTCACTGAGAATAATCATGATTTTATGCTCTTCTTCTCTTTCCAGCAATCCCTGTGCAGCCGCTTTTATGGCCAGTCCGTCCCGATTATTTGAAGACGTGGTAAAGGTAAATATCCGCTCATTGGCTGCAGCGTCTTCTTCGTATTCTCTGTATCTTTGCAAAATAGTGTGATCCCAAAAAGTACAAAAACTCATAACCCGGTGTGGGATTCCCACATTACTCAAAGACTGCATTATAATATATGCCTGTAACGCCACTTTTTCCTGCCGCCCTCTCTGAGAGCCGCTGGCATCAATCAGTAAATCCACCACAAAATCCTGGCTGTCCTGTTCAAATATTCTTGAAAAAAGACGGGCGTCATTGCTTCGTCCAATTCTCCAAAGTCTCTGGGGCTTCAAACTGCCTCTGTCTGTAATGATTTCCTGCTGTTCCTGACGAAGCGCCATAGATTTTTTCAGGATTCCCGTCAGAATACTGATATTTCTCTTAACAATCCGATGATTATCGTAGTAAGCATACTTATTTTTATCTCTCTGCTTTTTTGCATACTCCAACTGATAATTTCTCTTTACCGGATTTGCCAAAATTCCATCTGTAAAATAAAGCCCACAGTCACCATGTATCCCTCGACAAAGCTGATAATTTATTCTTTTCTCCTCCAGGGGATTCAAATAGGTTCTTCCAAAATTCAATTCTATATAAGTGTATACTTTTTTTAAATCTTCCTCTGTTACTCTGAGAATCCTTTTCTGCCCCGGTTTTATTTTCTCCCCTTTCTCCTTTTCTTCTCTGGTAGCCGTTACCTGATTTCCTATTTGCTCCAGATATGCCTCCAGATTTTCTTCATACATTTCCTCTGTAAGAAAATCCCGCCAATTATTCTCTGCCAATTCTTCCATTGTAACAGACAGCACCTTGTCAAGATTTCCCTGCCGTTTTACAAAATCCGGATCTTCCCATTCATTGTAGCAACTGTCTATTTTCCGGATAACATCCATAGTATCCTTCGCCTGATGCAATTCATATAAGCTGTCCATCCGTTGTGCCAGATGTTTCTGCGCCCGCATCTCCCCTGTCAGCTTTCTCTGCATAAGAGCAATTTTTAAACGCCCCAGATCTGTGCGTATAAGCTGTTCCATATCATGATCCAGAAGATATTCATAAGCCTTTTTCCGGATACCATCCACACCTTTTCTCTCGGAGGCAATCTTCTGTCCCACCGCCTCCTCCATACACAGCCGGGCAACTTCCATCAGACTTCTCTCATCTGCCTGCAAATATACTTTTTTTACAAGATACAGACTCAGCGCATCTTTATCAAAATATTTTGCAAACGCTCCCTGTTTGATTCCATCATAAAGAGCAATATATTTGCAGCGTAAAAATCCTTCCACATCCGTTCTGGCATCTAAGGTATAATCACCGCACACCGTCCAGATCAGATTCTTCATACGGTTGGAAATTTCCAGCTCTCTCTCATCCATTACATTTCTCCTCTCATCAAACAGAAGTATCTTCTCTTTTTACCCCATTGTCAAAAAACATTTTCCCAGGTCCACTCCTGTGGAATCCGGGTCATCACCACATCTTCCACAATTTCTTTTTCAAATCCATCAAAGCACTTATTGATCACACCCATTCGTATGGCTTTCCACGGATCCAATCCCTGCCGTATGGTTTTCAACGCCGCCAAAATCCCTCGCAGATCAAGAGCCTTTGTAGAAATTTCTCCATTTTCTGCTTTTACCTGCAAATCCATAAAAAGTCCTATAAACTGTTCCAATGCTTCTTTTTTCCCTTCCGGGAACATCTGATGCAAAATTTTATCCAAAGTTTCTACCGTCTGTTCCGGCATATCAATAACCATAAAACGGGATACCAGCGCTTCATTTAATTCCTTTGTGCCTGCATACCCATAATTCATAGTACCGATGAATCTGGCTGCTTCATGAAGCTCTATCTTATCATAGCCGGGAACATCAATATTTCTTCTGTAATCCAATGTGGCATGAAGAACAGATACCGCATCATTTTTTGCCATATTTATTTCATCTAAAATTCCAAAGCCACCGTACTCGGCACACTGATAAATGCTTCCTTTTCGCAATTTCACCTGATTATCCTCAAATGTATCTGTCCCAATCAGTTCTGCGCTTCCCGTATTGACATGGAATGAAATATTATAGGAAGGTCTGCCAAAAATCCATGCCAGATTTTCAGCCAGCACATTCTTTCCTGTAGCTTTAGAACCGGTAAGCAAAAGATTTTCCTGCTGCAGCAAAGCAGCAATTCCCATTTCCAGTATTTCTTTTCCAAAAAATGGCATAGTCGGTGTTACTACCCGATAGGATGCTTCCCTATTTACCGGATATTTTTCACGAAATTTTTCCACATCCCGGAGCAGTCCCGGATGAATATTCTGTTCTTCCAGATAATCTATAACTTCCATTCTCATTCCTCCTGCTTTTTATAATCTCTTCTCTGAAAATTATGCTGTTATTTCCACAATTCAATTCACAATTTGTTCATTTTTCTTTTAAAATACATTCATTTTCATAACATGATTTCTTCATGAATATACCCTATAATAAAATCATCGAAAAGATAGTTTGAGTAATTACTTTTTTGATAAACTTTTTCATAATTGTGCCAGGTGATAGTCTTATTACCTGGCACCCTCCTTTTTAGGGCTAAATCAGAAACAGGGCTTTCGCATCACATAAAATGCGTACAACCCTGTCTTTGCGTTTTATCTTTTCAAGATTTTTTATTTGTGTCCAAAATCATTTCCTACTTCAAAAAGCAAGTCGCCATAAGAAGGCATAGGCCACATTTCTTTATCCACAATCATCTCCAGCTTGTCTACCGGAGTTCTCAAAGCTTCCATGGTGCCTGTCACATGCTCGTAAAAATAGCGTGCCTGACATTCACCCTGTTCTTTACAGGAAGCCTCTTCCACCTCTTCACGAAGAGTTTTCAATGCGCTCTGGGTTTCTTTAAGAAGCTGAGAGATTTCCTGAAGTAATTCTGTTTCCACACTTACATCAATTCCCCCCACTGCATTGATGGAATTAATGGTGTCTGCAAGCGTTCTGGAATATTTGATCACAGCAGGAATAATCTGTTTGCTGGCAATATCCACCATTGCCCTCGCTTCCACATTAATAGCTTTGGAATACGCCTCATATTTTACTTCTACACGGGATTCCAGCTCTGCTCTTGTAAATACTTTAAATTTCTCAAACAATTCCACGGATTTATCTGATATCAGCGCCGGGATCGCATCCACCATGGAACGAATATTAGAAAGACCTCTCCTTTTTGCCTCTTCCACCCAGGCATCGGAATATCCGTTGCCGTTAAAAATAATTCTCTGATGTTCTGCGCAATTTTTCTTGATCAGATCATGAAGTGCGATTTCAAAGTTTTCAGCATTTTCCAGAACTTCATTTGCTTCCCGGAAAGCCTGTGCCACAATCGTATTTAAAACAACATTGGGTGAAGCCACAGAATCACTGGAGCCTACCATACGAAATTCGAATTTATTTCCTGTAAACGCAAATGGCGACGTACGGTTTCTGTCAGTCGCATCCTTAGCCAGATCCGGAAGAGTACGCACACCAGTCATCAATCTTCCGCCTTTTAAGCTGTGATCGGCAGTTCCGGTGCTTACAAGCTGTTCTACCACATCCTCCAACTGCTCTCCCAGATAAATGGATATAATAGCTGGCGGCGCTTCATTTGCTCCCAAACGCTGATCATTTCCCACATCTGCTGCAGACTCTCTTAAAAGATCTGCGTGTTCGTCCACTGCCTTCAATATACAACTTAATACAAGTAAAAACTGAATATTTTCATGAGGAGTTTTTCCCGGATCCAGAAGATTAATTCCATCATCTGTAACCAGGGACCAGTTATCATGCTTTCCTGAACCGTTTACTCCTGCAAATGGTTTTTCATGGAGAAGACATTTCAATCCATGTTTTCTTGCCACCCGCTTCAAGGTCTGCATAACAATCTGATTATGATCCACTGCAATATTGGCAGGAGCATAAATCGGCGCCAACTCATGCTGTGCCGGTGCCACCTCATTGTGCTGCGTCTTGGAAGAAACACCTAATCTCCACAGTTCTTCATTAACATCTTTCATATATCCTGCAATTTTCTGCCGGATTGTTCCGAAATAATGGTCATCTAATTCCTGTCCCTTCGGAGGCATAGCTCCAAAAAGTGTCCGCCCTGTGTAAATTAAATCTTTTCTCTCCATAAATTTTCTGGCATCCACAAGAAAATATTCCTGTTCAGCGCCTACAGAAGGCGTAACTTTTTTGGATGTTGTGTTGCCAAACAACCGAAGCAGTCGAAGAGCTTCTTTATTGATTGCTTCCATGGAACGAAGCAATGGTGTTTTCTGATCCAGCGCTTCTCCTTTATAGGAACAGAATGCTGTAGGAATACAAAGTGTGGCTCCTGCTGCATCCTGGCGAACAAAAGCCGGAGAAGTACAATCCCAGGCGGTATAACCCCGGGCCTCGAAAGTTGCCCGCAGTCCTCCCGATGGAAAAGAAGATGCATCTGGTTCTCCTTTGATCAACTCTTTTCCGGAAAAGCTCATCAAAACCTTACCATCTGATTTAGGCGCAGTGATAAAGGCATCGTGTTTCTCTGCGGTCATTCCTGTCAAGGGCTGGAACCAGTGGCTATAATGGGTAGCTCCTTTTTCTATTGCCCACTCTTTCATCTCATGGGCTACCACATCTGCGATTTCCAGCGTCAGTTCTTTTCCCTCTTCTATAGTCTGCTTCAGTTCTTTATAAACCTTCTTCGGCAGACGGGCCTGCATGACAGAGTCATTGAATACATTTTCACCAAAAATTTCAACCACATTTACATAGTCACTCATCTTTTTATCCTCTCTTCTTTTGCCCCTTTTTCCATATATCCTTTTGCATATTTTCCCATGAATCATATCTGTCTGTTTCCAGACTTACAGCAAACCCGGCTCTGCCGGATCTCCTGTAAATTCAGAAAAAGGCAGTCCACTTGTTACATAAGCGGACTGCCCTGATCTTATAAGCCTCAAGCTTTGTTTACAGAACCGAACAATTCCATTTTTTCTTTCACAGTTGCTTTGATAGCTTCTGCGCCAGGAGCAAGCAGTTTTCTAGGATCATATCCTTTACCCTGCTGATCTTTTCCAGCTTCAACATATTCACGAGTTGCTGCTGCAAATGCAAGCTGACACTCTGTATTAACATTGATTTTGGAAACACCCAGATCGATAGCTTTTTTAATCATATCTGCCGGGATACCTGTACCTCCATGAAGTACCAGAGGCATCTCTCCTGTCAACTGCTGGATAGCATCCAGAGTTTCAAAGCTCAGTCCCTGCCAGTTAGCCGGATATTTTCCATGAATGTTACCGATACCTGCTGCCAGGAAATCAATACCCAGATCAGCAATCATCTTACACTCGTTTGGATCTGCACATTCGCCAGCTCCTACGACACCGTCTTCTTCTCCACCGATAGAACCAACTTCTGCTTCCAGAGACATTCCGTGTTCTGCACAGATTTTAACCAGTTCTTTTGTTTTTGCAACGTTTTCTTCGATTGGATAATGAGATCCGTCAAACATAATGGATGAGAATCCTGCTTCTACACATTTCAGGCATCCTTCATAGCTGCCGTGATCCAGATGCAGAGCAACAGGAACAGTGATATTCATCTCTTCCAGCATACCATTAACCATACCTACAACAGTTTTGTAACCTGTCATATATTTTCCTGCGCCCTCAGATACACCAAGAATAACTGGTGAATTGCATTCCTGAGCAGTCTGCAGAATGGCTTTTGTCCACTCCAGGTTGTTGATGTTGAACTGACCTACTGCATAATGGCCAGCTTTTGCTTTCTTTAACATTTCTGTAGCTGATACTAACATAATCAAACCTCCTACGTTCACGTTTTAAATTTCCACCTTATTATACTCTATCACCCTTAGAAATTCAAGAGTTGATAAGAATGTTAAGTGCCTGCATTTTATTCTTGATATGCACCGTATCGTGCTCTCCCCCAAATTCTCCATCCAGTGTCCATGGAATTTTTTCCAGAGATTCTATTTTCAACGCATTTGTTTTAAATGCCACGATCATTTCCGTATTATCATACGCATTCAGCAAAGAGGCAATAATTTCATTTAACTCCAGAGGATTTTTAGGTTTCTTGATCAAAGTCACTTCAAAAAGTCCGTCATTCATCTCCACATCCGTTCCGGTAAGATTCTTAAATCCTCCTACCGAATGGGAATTGGTGATCATACCATAAATATATTCCCCTTCAAAGGTTTCTCCATTGGCTTCAATCTTCATCCAATATGTTTTTACATCGAAAATTCTTTTTGCCCCTTCCATCACATAAGCCAGATGTCCCAGAATATTTTTCAGGTTCTGACTCGTCTGATAAGAAACATCTGTAAATAATCCGAAAGCTGCAATATATACAAAAGTATCTTCGTTAAACGCGCCCACATCCAGAGAAATCAATTGGCCTTCCACAATATCTCTTGCCGCTTCTACCATATCTTTTGGAATTGCCAGACTGTTGGCAAAATCATTAGTGCTTCCCGCCGGTATATAACCAATAGGCACCTTTGCTTTGATTTCCATAAGACCGGTGACAATCTCATCCAGAGTTCCATCACCACCGCTGCATACGATAAGATCAACCTGACTGGCCATTTCTTTTGCCATTTTGCAGCCGTCTCTGGGTCCCTGGGTAGGATGTACGATTACTTCGTAACCGCCTTTCACAAATACATCGATAATATCCAACAATTTCGTCCGGATCTGTCCTTTTCCCGATCTTGGATTGAATATAAAGAGCATTTTTTTACTCATAAATCCCGCTTCCTTTCGCAACCGTTATCCTATATCTGTCGCAATTATCATACACTATTTTAAGAAATCAGGCAATATGTGATCAAGTCACGGAATCATTTTTTTATATTGTGGTATTCTAATAACAACAAAAAGGTAGCTGTTAATACCCATACAGTTACTGGAAAATAAAATTAAAATGTATTGAAAAGGAGAAATAGATATGGCAAAAGCATTTACAACCGCAAATTTTAATCAGGAAGTTTTACAGTCTGACGTACCCGTTTTAGTAGATTTCTGGGCAAGCTGGTGCGCACCCTGCCGAATGTTAGGACCCGTAATTGACGAACTGTCTGAAGAAGCTGACGGATACAAAGTAGGAAAAGTAAACGTAGACGAAGAACCGGAACTTGCCAGAGAATACAATGTTATGAGTATTCCTACCGTACTGGTATTTAAAAATGGAAAAGTTGCTGCTTCCAGTGTAGGCGTACAGCCAAAAGAGACTCTGGAAAACATGGTAAAATAAGTAAATAAAAATACCATTACTCCCAAATTCCCAAAACGGAGTAATGGTATTTTTATTTACCATATCAGTAATATATTTAGATTTTCTGATATAATTTTTTCCTGTCCAGAATACGTACTCCCCCGCGAAACAATTCCACACTTTCCTCTTTTACCAATTCTTTCAGAGTTCTGCTCACCGCTTCTCTGGCGCTTCCAATAGCTCTTGCGATCTGTTCCTGGGTCATGGGAATGCGATCTGAATGACATCGGGCAGATTCGTCTAACAGGAAGCCCACCAACCGTTGTTCCAAACTGGCAAAAAGGATTTTTTGCACTGCCAGGATAATATCGGAAAAACTTTCATTCATCATTTTGTAAATAAAGTTTTCCATATAAATGTTTTCACCCATCACCCTCCGTACCGCAACAGTAGGCAGTAAATATACGCTGCAGTCTGTCTCTGCATCAATCTGTACATCAAAAGGGATGGACGATAACAGGCAGGAGCCGGATAACATACATAATTCCCCTGCATGAATACGGAATACAGTAGCCTCTTTTCCCTCTTCCGATATCAGATATACTCTCAAGGTTCCACTCTGTACAAGAAACATCCCCAGACAATCGCTTCCTGTCCCTGTTACCAACTGACCTTCCTGATAATGATTCCACCTTACCTGTTCCTCCAGGATAGATTTTTGTGACTCTGTCAGTTTTTCCCAAAATCCATATTTTTGAAATATTTCTTCAAATTTTTGTCTTTCCATACCATTCCTGTCTCCCTTCTGACTTATCTTTTCCTTCCCTATCTGCCCTGTACTATTTTCTCTTCCACATGGCTGGATAAAAATCTTTTCAGGAACATCCGGCTCTGCCTCCTCCTGCACAGGCGCAGCCTCCTGATCCTCGGGAATTTCTTCCGTTTCTTGTATAAACGCCTCCAAATCCTCTGTTTTTCTCGTAATCCCGATTCAGATCGATTCTCACATAATCCCCGCCGGAATCGTAATAATAAGCATCTTCAATACTTTCTCCTGACTATCTATCTTTTTATCCATGGCGCTTCTCCTTGCCCAGACAAATAGAAAGAGAAATTTCAATGATTTTTTTCCAATGCTCTGTATCTAATTCTTTTACATTTGCATAAACGAGTTGTAGTTTTTTCCATTTTTTCATCTCTCTCTTCAGATTATATCTCATGTTATCAAAATAAGAGCTGATTTGCAATGGAATTTCTCATCTGCGCTATGCAAAAAAAGACCAGGATGGTTTTTCAACCAACCTGATCTTTTCCTATAATCTACTATCTATTCTGTTTGAATTAAACCAGCTCCAGAACAACTTCCATAGCTGCATCACCCTTACGAGGTCCGATTTTAACGATTCTTGTGTAACCACCGTTACGTCCTTCGTATTTTGGAGCGATTTCTGTAAACATTTTATCAACCATGTCTACGTTCTTTGTATTTTTCTTCTTTCCTGCTGCTTCAGTCGGAACAACTTTAACAGGATAGAATACTTTCATCATCTGACGTCTTGCGTGCAGTCTGGATGGAGCATCTTTGGTAATTTCTTTCTGTACTTCATCATATACAGTTACTTTCTTACCATCAACAACTTCTTTAACTCTCTTTCCTTCTGCATCTTTACGTGCAACTTTAGCAGTAACTGTTACTTTTTCAAAGTTATCTTTTTCTTTCACAGCCAGAGCAATCAGACCTTCAGCAACTTTGCGGATCTCTTTTGCTTTTGCTTCTGTTGTAACGATTTTTCCATGGAACAACAGGTTAGTAACCTGGTTTCTGATCAATGCTTTTCTCTGTGCAGATGTTCTGCTCAGCTTTCTATATCCTGACATTCTATTTTCCTCCATTTGTGGAACAATATACCATGCATCTTCGGCCTTACTGATATACTGCTTTCTATTCTACAAATATTCCTTTACCCTACCATCCTGTGGATGGCAGTCACAGATACTTCTGTGTTTTTATTCTTCACCTGGATTTAACTGTAATCCCAGTTCTTTCAGCTTAGCTAATACTTCTTCCAATGACTTACGACCCAGATTACGAACCTTCATCATATCTTCGGAAGTTCTGTTGCAAAGCTCTTCTACTGTATTAATTCCAGCTCTCTTCAGGCAGTTATAAGAACGAACAGAAAGTTCCAGTTCATCAATATTCATCTCAAGAACTTTTTCTTTCTCATTATCTTCTTTTTCAATCATAACTTCTGCAGTTTTTGCATTTTCTGAAAGATCAATGAATAATTTCAGATGCTCGCTCAATACTTTTGCTGCAAGGCTGACGGCCTCATCCGGATCCAGTGTACCGTTTGTATAAACATCCAGAGTCAGTTTATCAAAATCTGTAATCTGACCTACACGAGTGTTCTGTACAGTAAGGTTCACACGCTCAACCGGTGTATAGATAGCGTCCACGGCAATCACTCCAATTGCCATATCTTCTGTCTTTCCTTTTTCTGCGCTGACATAACCGCGTCCTTTTGTAATGGTAAGTTCCATATACAGTTTGCTGTCCGGTCCGCCATTCAGGGTGGCAATAACCTGATCCGGGTTCATAATCTCGATATCCTGATCAACCTGGATATCAGAAGCCCGTACCACGCCTTCACCCTCAAATTCAATGTAAGCAATCTTCGGATCGTTGCTCTCACTGCTGTTACGGATTGCAAGGCTCTTCAGATTCATGATAATCTCTGTTACATCTTCTTTGACGCCTGGGATGGAACTGAATTCGTGCAGAACGCCTTCAATCTTCACCTGGCTGACTGCTGCACCCGGCAGAGAGGATAACATAATTCTTCTCAGGGAATTACCCAAAGTAGTACCATAACCTCTTTCCAACGGTTCTACAACAAATCTGCCGTATTTTTTATCATCGGAAATCTCTGTAATCTCAATTTTTGGTTTGTTGAAATCAAACATACCAGGCCCTCCTTATTGGGATATTCTGTTTCATTGAGGGTAACATATGGAAAACGGCCCACACAAAACGGGTGAGCCGCAACCCACTATTATATGATGCCAGGGTCAAAAGGTCATAAACCACGTTGTGCTTGCACATAAGTGGTCTTATGCCTTTATGACC
>DETV01000104.1:0-42957 GCA_002361775.1 Eubacterium sp. UBA3279 | reverse complement strand
GCCCCACGATATCCGAATTTGGGGGCAGAATTGTGGGAGTGCACAGCACGAAACAATTCGTCAGGCATCTTTTGACCCCAACATCTAATTATTTAGAATACAACTCGACGATAAGCATTTCATTTACAGGAACGTCAATTGCATCTCTGGAAGGAACTTCTTTAACAGTTCCTTTGAATGCTTCCTGATCAACATCCAGCCATTCCGGAACCAGTCTTCCACCAGTTACTTCCAGAATGTCTTTATATCTCTGAGAAGACTGTTTGCTCTCTTTGATTTCGATCTGATCACCAGCTTTTACCAGGTAAGAAGGAATATTTACCTGTTTACCATTTACCAGTACATGCTTGTGATCTACGATCTGACGAGCTTCTCTTCTTGTTCTTGCGAATCCCAGACGGAAAATAACGTTATCCAGTCTCAGTTCCAGCAGAGACATCAGGTTTGGACCTGTCAGACCTGGCATCTGATCAGCTTTCTCGTAGTAGTTACGGAAAGGTTTTTCCAGAACACCGTAGATGAATTTTGCTTTCTGTTTTTCTCTCAGCTGAAGACCATACTCAGACATTTTACGATTAGCTCTTTTCAGCTGTCTTGTTGATTTTTTATCAATTCCTAAATAGATCGGATCCAGACCTAAAGATCTACATCTTTTCAGAACAGGTACTCTATTAACTGCCATAATCTACTGACCTCCTAAATTAGACTCTTCTACGTTTTGGTGGGCGGCAACCATTGTGTGGTACCGGAGTTACATCTTTGATGCTTACTACATGAAGTCCGCAAGCGGAAAGAGCACGAATAGCTGCTTCTCTTCCTGATCCCGGTCCTTTAACGAATACTTCTACAGTCTTCAGACCATGAACTAATGCTGCCTTTGTAGCAGTCTCTGCTGCCATCTGAGCTGCATAAGGAGTAGATTTTCTTGAACCTCTAAATCCCAGACCACCTGCACTTGCCCAAGAAAGAGCATTTCCTTCAGCATCTGTCAATGTTACGATTGTGTTGTTGAAAGATGACTGAATATGTGCCTGTCCGCGTTCAACGTTTTTCTTAATACGACGTTTTGTCGTTTTCTTTGTCACTTTAGCCATTTTAAAAACTAACCTACACTTTCTTATATTCTTCTTTAATGGTTACGAATTATCAATTATTTCTTTTTGTTTGCTACAGTTCTCTTAGGACCTTTTCTGGTTCTTGCGTTTGTCTTAGTCTTCTGACCACGAACCGGAAGGCTCTTTCTATGACGGATACCTCTGTAGCATCCGATTTCCTGCAGACGTTTGATGTTCATAGCGATCTCTCTTCTCAGATCACCTTCTACAGTCTGAGTCTCATCGATTACAGCACTGATTCTTTTTACTTCTTCGTCCGTGATATCTCTTACACGGGTGTTCGGATCTACGTTTGCTTCTTTCAGAATACGGTTAGCGCTTGTTCTGCCGATTCCGTAAATGTAAGTCAATCCGATTTCAATACGTTTTTCTCTTGGTAAGTCTACACCAGCAATACGTGCCATGTATTTTTCCTCCATTTTCTGTCTGATCAGTCCTGACAGCCCATATGTCTTTCATATGTCTGAAATGATGTGTCACTGCTGATCGTTTTAATATTTTCCTAATTGGGATGCCGGTATGTAAGCATCCAGCCATGTCTCCATGACCTTTCCGGCCAGGCCGGTATTAAGCAATATTATAAAGGATGCAACGCTCTCATCGGCGTTCATCCGCCGGAGGCTCTTCGGTACACCACGCCGAAGTTTCTCTCATTATAATATTTAAACAGTACAACACATCCACATGTGTCCTACTGCAGCCGCACTTAATTTTGAAGCTCTCGCCTCCAAACAGTCAGACTAATTGACGGATTAGCCCTGTCTCTGTTTGTGTTTTGGATTCTCGCAGATTACTCTGATGCTTCCTTTTCTTTTAATGATTTTACATTTTTCACAGATAGGTTTTACAGATGATCTAACTTTCATTTGAATCCTCCTTTCCTCTCTTATGACCCTTCGGTCATTGGGGTATCCCTCACGGGTTTCCTTATTTGGTCTATGACCAGGTGTGTGAACTTATGAATTTGGGCATAAAAAAATAACGCCACACAAAAGTTCGTTTTATAGTATAGCACTCCTTTTTCGTAAAAGCAAGGGATTTTTGAGGAAATATCAGGTTTTTTTCATATTTTTATATTTTTGTTTTTGACGCCCTCTCTTCCTGTCAGAAAAGAGCTTCTCCGGAAAATATAACCTGTACTTTGCCAGATCTGGCCGAAACGACTTTTCTTCACTGTCCATATGTTTTTAGATATGATCGTATCTTGAAATGGTGAGTTATCCTGCACTTTAAGATTTGATGCGAACTTTTCGTTCTGTCTCATTTTACTGCTGTATTTAGTCTCCTGTGCCTTCACTATGCACTTGTCACAAAATAATTTTCTTTGTGGGAAAATGAGAAATGAAGTGTATGGGAACTAATTTTATTCGACATCTCTTTCATCGTATCTGAATCTTTTATCTACTACATCTGTAAAAGAATTCATAGTTCTTACATTTTTTAATAATCTTTTATCAACCTGATCTTACTGTAAGGATCAAAGTACAATGTGTCAGATACTTAAAATGATAGTTAGCTGTAATCTGTTCCCAATATTAAACTTGTTGATGTTTGCTTATCAATGTAAGGTCTTCCGCTTATATGTTCTGTCCGGAAGTTCGTGCTCCTGATCTCCCCATCCTTTATCAGAACGGTTATCTTTTCCTGAGAAGCTTTACACTTTTTATTATATGCTTTTCCCCATACAAAAGCAATGTCTGAAAATGTAGGAAACCGTGTTTTTATTTTCATAACTGGCATTTCATTTGTATTCTTTTGTAAAATGAAATATCCAAAAGAAGGGAAACGTTAAAAAGGGTTTTCACACCACTCAATCGTGTGAAAACCCTTCTTTTTATTTATCTCTCCAGATAATTCTTCCTTTTGTCAAATCATAAGGAGACAGTTCCATAGTCACTTTATCTCCCGGCAAAATACGAATAAAATTCATCCGCAGTTTTCCGCTGATATGTGCCAGAACCACATGTTTATTTTCCAGTTCTACCTTGAACATTGCATTGGGCAGTTTTTCAAGGACAGTACCTTCAACTTCAATAACATCTGCCTTAGACATCTCATAACCTCCTGTTAAACTCCCGACTGTTTTATCGCGGGGATTTTTTGTATCACTTTTGTTAAAAATCCGACTTTCAGCTATTTTGGCTGCCGTATTCTCTTCCTGCTCTGATGACATCACTGTTCTGAATCGGCTTTCCCTCTTTCAGAAGGTTTTTGATCCAGTCTGTAATTGTGTAATCAATCTGAACGTGTTTTTTCTTCTTTTTTTTCAATTTATCCACAGTGCGGTAAACTCCGTCTGCCAGATATACATATTGATCATCCATAGAAAGAATCACGTAAATCTTTCCCTTGTCATGACCAGCAAGGGATTTTGCCATCATACCGATACCATATCCGTTCATCCTGTCACCTCATCTCTATTTTGATAAAGTAAGGATTTCCGGTTCGCCGTCCGTGATCAATATGGTATTCTCATAATGGGCAGATAAAGATTCATCATCTGTCACTACCGTCCAGTCATCGTCCAACCAGCAAACATCCGGTCTGCCTATATTAATCATAGGCTCAATAGCCAGTGTCATACCTGGCATCAGACGGATTCCTCTCCGTCTCTGGGCGAAATTGGGGATCTGCGGATCTTCATGAAGAACAGTTCCTATACCGTGTCCCACCAGATCTCTCACCACACCATATCCAAAGCTTTCTGCGTATGCGCCGATAGCAGCAGATATTTCATGAAGATGATGGCCTGCTTTTGCATATTTGATTCCCTCAAAGAAGGACTGGCGTGTTACTTCAATCAATTTCTTCGCTTCCTGGCTGATTTCCCCCACTGCATGAGTACGGGCAGCATCAGAATGGTAGCCTTTATAGATGAGTCCGGCATCCAAGCTCACAATATCTCCTTCCTGAAGAATTCTCTTTTTGGAAGGAATTCCATGTACAACTTCGTCATTTACTGATACACAGATGGATGCGGGATATCCGTTATAATGAAGGAAATTCGGTGTACAGCCTAAACTTCTGATCAGCTCCTCACCTTTTTGATCGATTTCCCAGGTTGAAATCCCTGGTCTGATTACTTTTGCAAGTTCATCATGAACCTGCTCCAGCAAACGGCCTGCTTCCCTCATCAGTTCAATTTCCCTGGCAGTCTTTATTGATACAGACATGTTTTACGCTCCTAAAATTTTAGTGATCGCCTGGAATACATCTTCCAGATTCTGTGTTCCGTCAACTTCCACCAGCACGCCCTCTTTGTTATAGAAATCGATCAGCGGCTGTGTCTGCTCATGATATACATCCAGACGTTTTTTTACAGTTTCCGGTTTGTCATCATCTCTCAATACCAGTTTTGCTCCACAAACATCGCAGACATCCTCTGTCTTTGGTGCATTATATACAACATGGTAAGTACATCCGCATGCAAGGCAGGCACGACGTCCACCCATACGGCTGATAATGTTTTCATCCGGAACTTCCACGTTAATTGCATAGTCGATAGTTGTTCCCATTTTTTCCAAAGCTGCTTTTAAAGCTTCTGCCTGTGGAATTGTTCTTGGGAAACCATCCAATACATATCCATTTTTGCAGTCTTCCTGATTAATACGATCTACAACCAGATCACAGGTCAGTTCATCTGGAACTAAAAGTCCCTGATCCATATAGCTTTTTGCTTTATTTCCCAGTTCAGTACCATTTTTGATGTTTGCACGGAAAATATCTCCTGTGGAAATATGAGGAATGTTGTATTTTTCCGCGATTTTTTTTGCCTGTGTTCCTTTTCCAGCACCAGGTGCTCCCAACATAATAAGTTTCATAGTACCCTCTCCTTTTCATCTTTCTATATATGCACTTTAAGGTTGTGACGTAAAACGCCACAACCTTTTAGTCATTCAAAAAGCCTTTGTAGTTTCTTACCAACATCATAGATTCTATTTGTTTCAATGTTTCCAGAATAACACCTACAATAATGATGATAGATGTTCCTCCAAATGAAACATTTGCTCCAAATACTCCATTAAAGAAAAATGGAATTACTGCTACGATGGTAAGTCCCGCAGCACCGATAAAGATAATATAGTTCAGTAATTTTGTAAGATAATCAACTGTTGGTTTTCCAGGACGGATACCCGGGATAAAACCACCCTGCTTTTTCATGTTATCTGCAACTTCCAATGGATTGAAAGTAATAGATGTATAGAAATATGCAAAGAAGATTACCATTACAATATACAGGATCAAACCTACGGAGTACCAAGGCTGCTGAGGATTGAACCAGTTATTACTGTTAAGGGCTGCCAGAATCTTACTTCCCCATCCGCTTCCTCCTGTTTTGCCCATAAATGTAGCAATCACACTTGGGAAAGACATGATAGATGAAGCAAAAATCACAGGGATTACTCCAGCTGTATTTACTTTTAAAGGAATATGGCTGGACTGTCCGCCCATCATTTTTCTTCCCTGTACTTTTTTAGAGTACTGAACAGGGATTCTTCTTTCTGCTCCATTCAGAATGAGAACAAGTACAACAACAGCTACGATCACTGCAAAAATAATAACTCCTGCAAGAATAGCTTTTGCTATAATTTTACCCTTCATAAAGGATTCATAAAGTGTCACCATATCACTTGGGATACGAGATACAATATTAATCAACAGAACGATGGAAATACCATTTCCAATTCCCTTTTCATTGATCTGTTCACCAACCCACATCAAGAATGCAGACCCTGCTGTCAACGCTGCAACTACTACAATTATTTTACCAGCATTATTGTCCGGTATCAATCCTTTATTACCAAAACCGATAGCCATGGCAACGGATTCAAACAAAGCCAATCCTACTGTCACATAACGAGTGATCGCGCTGATTTTCTTTCTTCCATCTTCTCCATCTTTCTGCATTTCTTCCAGCTTGGGAATAGCAATTGTGAGAAGCTGCATAATAATGGAAGATGTGATATATGGTGTAATACTTAATGCAAAGATAGACATCTGTGAAAATGAACCACCGGTAAATGCATCTAAGAAGTTAAATGCTTCGCCGCTCTGTCCTGCAAACCAGTCTTTAAAATAACTGTTATCTACACCAGGTACCGGCAGCTGTGAGCCAATTCTCACAACCACCAGCATCATTAACACGTAGAAGATCCGATGTCTGACATCCTTCACTTTAAATGCGTTTTGAAGAGTCTTTAACATGAGATCACCTCTACTCTACAGTTCCACCTGCTGCTTCAATTTTTGCTTTTGCACCTTCGCTTACAGCAGTAACTCTTACTGTAAGTTTCTTTGTCAGTTCACCGTTACCCAGAATTTTAACGCCATCTCTAGGATTGGAAACCAGTCCGCTCTCTACCAGCGTTACGATGGTAACTTCTGTTCCATCTTCAAATCTGTTCAGAGCGCTAACATTGATACCAACGATTTCTTTGGTATTTCTGTTTTTGAATCCTCTCTTAGGAAGTCTTCTGTATAAAGGCATCTGTCCACCTTCAAAACCTGGTCTTGGAGCTCCGGAACGAGCTTTCTGACCTTTATGTCCTTTACCAGCTGTTTTTCCATTTCCTGAACCGTGACCGCGGCCTTTACGGAAATCATTACTCTGTCTGGAACCTTCTGCAGGTCTCAAATTAGATAAATCCATTGTGGCACCTCCTTCTATCCTAATTACGCTTCTTCAACTTTTACCAAATGCTGCACCTGTTTGATCATTCCTCTTGTAGCTGCATTATCCGGCAGTTCAACAGTTTTGTGCAGTTTAGTCAGTCCCAAAGCTTCAACAGTCTTTTTATGTTTTGGAACCGCACCGATTGTAGATTTTACTAAAGTAATTTTCAACATTTTCCAGTCCTCCTTAAGCAAAGATTTCTTCAACGGATTTGCCGCGAAGTCTAGCTACTTCTTCTGGAGTCTTCAACTGACTTAAACCTGCGATTGTAGCAAGTACAACATTCTGTTTATTTCTGGATCCCATACATTTTGTACGGATATTTTTAATACCTGCTAATTCGATTACGGCACGAGCCGGACCACCAGCGATAACACCAGTACCTTCCGGAGCTCTCTTCAGCAGCAATTCTGCGCTTCCGAATTTTCCGATATAGTCATGTGTGATACTGTTGTTTTCATCTCTTGCTACGGTTATTAATTTTTTCATAGCATCTTCTTTTCCTTTGCGGATTGCTTCAGGAATTTCAGCTGCTTTTCCCAGTCCTGCACCAACGTGACCATTGCCGTCTCCAACAACAACCAAAGCAGTAAAACGCATATTACGTCCACCTTTAACTACTTTTGTTACACGTTTGATTGAGACTACTTTTTCTTCTAATTCTAACTGACTAGCATCAATGATTGCATGTCTCATGTGTTTTCGCTCCTCCCTTTCCTAGAATTCCAATCCAGCTTCTCTTGCTGCATCAGCCAAAGCTTTTACTTTACCATGGTATACGAATCCTCCTCTGTCAAATACAACAGATTTGATTCCATTTTCTACTGCTTTCTTGCCGATTACAGTTCCCAGGTATGCTGCAGCCTCTACTGTGTTGGTATGTTCCAGTTCTGCTTTTACGTCTTTCTGAAGAGTAGAAGCGGATACTAATGTTTTTCCAACTGTATCATCGATGATCTGTGCATACATATGATTGTTGCTTCTGAATACAGCCAGACGAGGTCTTTCTGCTGTACCAACGATATGATGACGCATTCTTCTATGCTTTTTAGCGCGGACATCCGCTCTTGATACTTTATTAATCATTTTCACACTCTCCTTATTTATTTCTTACCAGTCTTACCAACTTTACGTCTGATAACTTCATCAGAGTACTTGATTCCTTTTCCTTTATAAGGTTCAGGTTTTCTCTTTTCTCTGATTTCAGCTGCGTACTGGCCAACTTTTTCTTTGCTGATACCTTTTACAGTGATTTTGTTACCATCTACAGTTGTTTCCAATCCTTCCGGATCTTCCATTTCAACCGGGTGAGAATATCCTAAGGAAAGAACCAGTTTCTTACCCTGTTTAGCTGCTTTGTAACCAACACCGTTTACTTCCAATACTTTCTGGTATCCTTCGCTTACGCCGATAACCATGTTCTGGATCAGTGTTCTTGTCAGACCATGAAGAGCTTTCATTCTCTTCAGATCATTTGGTCTTGTTACTACTACATGGCCATCTTCAACTTTGATGTCCATCTCTACAGGCAGTTCTCTTTCCAATGTTCCTTTAGAACCTTTTACAACAACGTAGTTATTCTCTTTTACATCAACTGTTACACCAGCAGGAATAACTACAGGCAGTCTTCCGATACGTGACATACCATTTTCCTCCTAACTTAGATTTTCGGAGAGGATACGTGGCTCCTCTCTGTTTTCAGTATCTTCGCACACTTATGTGTATGCTTCTTTCTTTAATGCCTACCAAACAAATGCCAGAACTTCTCCACCAACCTGAAGTTTTCTAGCTTCTTTATCTGTAATAACACCATGGTTTGTAGACAGAATTGCTACACCAAGACCACCAAGTACTTTTGGCAGGTTGTCTTTGCCTGCATATACACGCAGACCCGGTTTAGAAATTCTCTTCAGACCAGTGATGATTTTTTCGTTTTTATCTGCACCATATTTCAGTGTAATGCGGATATTTTTAAAATTGCCATCTTCTACGATGTCATATTTTGCAATGTATCCTTCTTTTACCAGGATATCAGCGATTGCTTCTTTCATTTTGGATACAGGAACATCTACAGTATCGTGTTTAGCAGTATTTGCATTACGGATTCTTGTAAGCATATCTGCAATTGGATCGCTCATTGTCATGATAGTTTCCTCCTGATTATTTAGACTTTTCATGTCATAATGGTTAATAAATAGCTTATCTAATATACAACAAGTTGAACACATCGCTCCAACAGCGGAACATGTATGTTCGCAAGGTAACTTCCCTCCACTAAGCTCAGACTTTGTCTTCGCTAAGGGTCGGGAAGGGCGTTCTCACTAAGCTCTCCTTTCGCCTTACGGCTCAGGATCGCTAAGTGTTCACAGCCAGTATCGCGAACGGCCTCGCATTAAGCTGCTTTCAGCCTACCAACTAGCTTTTTTAACTCCTGGGATCTGTCCTTTATATGCTAATTCACGGAAACAAATTCTGCAGATTCCGTATTTTCTTAAGTAAGCATGTGGACGACCACAGATTCTGCAACGATTGTATTCTCTTGTGGAGAATTTCTGTTTACGCTGCTGTTTGATTTTCATTGCTGTCTTAGCCATGAATTTTCCCTCCTATTCTTACTTTGAAAACGGCATATTGAATAATGTCAATAATTCACGAGCTTCTTCATCAGTTTTTGCTGTTGTAACAAAAATGATGTCCATACCTCTTACTTTATCAACTTTATCATATTCGATTTCAGGGAAAATCAACTGCTCTTTAATACCCAGAGCATAGTTTCCTCTTCCGTCAAATGCGTTAGGATTAACTCCACGGAAGTCACGTACACGGGGCAGAGCCAGATTGATCAGACGATCAGCAAACTCATACATTTTTTCCCCTCTCAGGGTTACTTTACATCCGATTGGCATACCTTCACGGATCTTGAAGTTAGCTACGGAATTCTTTGCTCTTGTCAGGACTGCTTTCTGTCCGGAAATAATTTCCAGATCTTTTACAGCTGAATCCAGAATCTTTGCGTTTTCTTTTGCTTCGCCAACACCCATGTTGATTACGATCTTCTCGAGTTTTGGCACTTCCATGATGTTTTTATATCCAAATTTTTTGATCATAGCATCTACGATCTCATTTTTGTACATTTCTTTCAGTCTGCTCACTTTTGATTGCCTCCTCTCTTAATTAATCGATTACTTCACCGGTGCTCTTTGCAACACGGACTTTTTTACCATCTTCAACTTTGAAGCCTACACGTGTAGCTTTTCCTTTGTACATAACCATTACGTTGGATGCATCAATAGGAGCTTCTTTGTTGACAATACCACCCTGCTGGTTGGCCATAGAAGGTTTTGTGTGTTTTGTGATCATGTTGATGCCTTCAACAATGACTTTACCATCTTTTACAGACAGAACTTTTCCTTCTTTGTCTTTATCTTTACCGGCGATCACTTTAACGGTATCACCTTTTTTGATCTTTAACATCAGGCTACCTCCTTATAATACTTCCGGAGCCAGAGATACAATTTTCATAAACTGTTTCTCACGAAGCTCTCTTGCTACTGGTCCAAAGATACGTGTTCCCCTTGGTGTCTTGTCATCTTTGATGATAACAGCTGCGTTCTCATCAAATTTGATGTAAGAACCATCTTTACGACGAACACCTTTTACAGTACGGACAACAACAGCTTTTACTACATCGCCTTTTTTAACAACGCCGCCTGGTGTTGCATCTTTGACAGAAGCAACGATTACATCACCGATATTGGCATATCTTCTGGTAGAACCACCCATAACACGGATACACAGAATCTCTTTTGCACCTGTGTTATCAGCAACTCTAAGTCTACTCTCCTGCTGAATCATGCTGGTATTCCTCCTTCACGAATTTACCGATATAATTATTTCACTTTTTCTACGATTTCAACCAGTCTCCATCTTTTATCTTTAGATAACGGTCTGGTTTCCATAACTTTAACGGTATCACCGATGCTGCACTGATTCTGCTCATCATGTGCTTTCAATTTATATGTTCTCTTTACGATTTTTTTGTAAAGAGGATGTTTTACGTGGTCTTCAATAGCAACTACGATTGTTTTATCCATCTTGTTGCTTACTACTTTACCAATACGGGTTTTTCTAAGATTTCTTTCCACGATTTAGTGCCTCCTTCTTAGATTACTGAACATTCGCCTTTTCTGCGATTATGGTCTGAATTCTGGCAATATTTTTACGAACCTCTTTGATTCTGCTTGTATTGTCCAGCTGATTGGTTGCATTCTGGAATCTCAGGTTGAAGAGTTCCTTTTTAGCAGCTACTAATTCTTCCTGTAATTCTGTAGCTGATTTTGCTTTTAAATCTTCTACATAATTTTTAATTTTCACTGTTATCACCGCCTTCTAAGTCTGCACGAGAAACGATTTTACATTTACATGGTAACTTATGCATTGCAAGACGTAATGCTTCGCGAGCGATCTCTTCCGGAACGCCTGCGATCTCGAACATTACACGACCTGGCTTAACAACTGCTACCCAGTATTCCAGAGCGCCTTTTCCGGAACCCATACGTGTTTCTGCTGGTTTTGCTGTTACTGGTTTATCTGGGAAAATTTTAATCCAAACTTTACCACCACGTTTGATATAACGAGTCATGGCAACACGGGCTGCCTCGATCTGGTTGGATCTGATCCAGCATGGCTCAGTAGCCACCAGACCAAATTCACCATAGTTGATTTTATTTCCTCTTAATGCTTTTCCTCTCATGGATCCGCGGAATTGTTTACGACGTTTAACTCTTTTTGGCATTAACATAATTATTTATCGCTCCCTTCCTTAGTTCCTTTGGTTGGAAGAACTTCGCCATTATAAACCCAAGCTTTAACACCAACTTTACCATAAGTTGTGTCAGCTTCTGCGAAGCCATAGTCAATATCTGCTCTCAAAGTCTGAAGCGGAATAGTTCCTTCGCTGTAGAACTCTGTACGAGCCATATCTGCTCCACCAAGACGTCCGGATACGGCTGTTTTGATACCCTTTGCTCCGGCTTTCATAGTTCTCTGCATTGTAGATTTCATAGCACGACGGAAGGAAATACGGTTTTCCAACTGCAGTGCAATGTTTTCTGCTACCAACTGAGCGTCTCTGTCTGGTCTCTTAACTTCTTTGATGTCTACGATCAGTTTTTTGGTTGTGTATTTCTGCAGTTCTTTTTTCACTTTCTCGATTTCAGATCCGCCTTTACCGATAACAACACCTGGTTTTGCTGTGTAAATGATAACTTTTACACGCTCGGAAGCTCTTTCGATCTCGATCTTGGAAACGCCTGCGCTGTACAGTTTCTTTTTCAGAAATGTTCTGATGTTATAGTCTTCCACCAGGTTATCTGCAAAATCTTTTTCTGCATACCATTTGGAATCCCAGTCTTTGATAACACCGACTCTAAGGCCGTGTGGGTTAACTTTCTGTCCCATGATTACCCTCCTTATTATCTTTCATCTAACACGATAGAGATATGACTTGTTCTTTTCTCAATTCTATATGCTCTACCCTGAGCTCTCGGTCTGATTCTCTTCATTGTAGGCGCTTTGTTAGCGTAGCACTCTGCAACGTAAAGATTCTCAACGCTCATACCATTGTTGTTTTCAGCGTTTGCGATTGCAGACTCCAGTAATTTTTTGATCACGCTGGAAGCGTAACGTGGGTTATATGTCAGGATACCAAGAGCAGTCTGCACATCTTTTCCACGAATTACATCCAGTACATAACAAGCTTTCTGTACGGACATTCTTGCGTAGGATAATTTAGCAGATGGTCTTGTATCTTTATTAGCATTTCTTGCTCTTTTAATCTGGCTTCTATGTCCTTTTGCCATGACTAAAATCCTCCTTTCAAGATAGGGCTGAACCCTTATTTACGAACACCTGATTTTTTCTCGTCTTTTCCATGTCCTCTGTAAGTTCTTGTAGCAACGAACTCACCCAGTTTATGTCCAACCATATCCTCTGTAACATATACCGGAACATGTTTTCTTCCGTCGTGAACAGCAATTGTATGTCCAACGAAGGATGGGAAAATTGTGGAACGACGTGACCAGGTTTTAATAACTGATTTATCTCCTGCTGCATTCATAGCATCAACTTTTTTCAATAAGCTTTGATCTGCAAAAGGTCCTTTTTTCAATGAACGAGCCATTCGCGTAACCTCCTTTATTTCGCTAACGTTTTACCGTCTCTTCTTCTTACAATATATTTATTGGACTGTTTGTTTTTCTTTCTGGTCTTCAGGCCAAGAGCAGGTTTACCCCATGGTGTACATGGACCCGGACGTCCGATACCGGTCTTACCTTCACCACCACCGTGTGGATGGTCATTCGGGTTCATTACGGAACCACGTACTGTTGGGCGGATACCCATATGACGTTTTCTTCCGGCTTTACCGATATTTACCAGACTGTGCTCACCATTACCTACAACACCAACAGTTGCGCGGCAAGCGATAGGAACCATTCTCATTTCGCCTGAAGGCAGTCTTAAGGTCGCGTATTTGCCCTCTTTTGCCATCAGCTGAGCTCCATTACCAGCAGAACGAACCAGCTGTCCGCCCTTTCCAGGATGAAGTTCTACATTGTGAATCATAGTACCAACAGGGATCTCGGACATTGGCAGGCAGTTTCCAGGTCTAACTTCTGCGTTAGCGCCACTCATAACCTTCATACCAACTTTCAGACCTTCCGGTGCCAGAATGTATGCTTTCTCACCATCTGCATAGCAGATCAGTGCGATGTTTGCTGTTCTGTTCGGATCGTACTCGATAGATTTAACAGTTGCAGGAATATCGTCTTTTCTTCTTTTAAAGTCGATAATTCTATATTTTCTTCTGCTTCCGCCTCCACGATGTCTAACTGTGATCTTACCCTGATTATTACGTCCAGCGTTTTTCTTCAGAGAAACTACCAGAGATTTTTCCGGTGTAGATTTTGTAATTTCTGCAAAATCCAGGTTTGTCATATTTCTTCTGGACGGTGTATATGGGCTGTATACTTTAATTCCCATTGTAATATCTCCTTTCATTTAGCGATAGTCAGAGCGAATCGGATATCCGCTCAAGTCTTATTGGACTTTTTCCGCTTTGCAATCTTACAGACCTTCGAAGATCTCGATGTCCTTGCTGTTTTCAGTAAGTGTTACGATTGCTTTTTTTGTTTTAGCTGTTGTTCCAACAGTATATCCACGGCGTTTTTTCTTTCCATCCATGTTCATGGTGTTAACGCTCTTTACTTCTGTTCCTTCGAACATTTTTTCAACAGCTTCTTTAATCATGCTTTTATTTGCTTCCGGATGTACCAGGAAAGTGTATTTTTTCTCTGCCATAGCATTCATACTTTTCTCTGTTACAATCGGTTTAAGGATGACATCATAATATTTTACGTTAGCCATTATGCGTATACCTCCTCAACTTTAGCAACAGCTGCCTTATCCAGAACAACTGTGTTGTATTTCAGGATATCAAATACATTCAGAGTATCTACAGAAGCTGTAATCACATTCGGAATATTTCTTGTAGATACGATTACATTTTCATTGTTTGTAACAACCATAGCTTTTTCAACTTTCAGGTTGTTCAATACATTCTGCATATCCTTTGTTTTGATAGCATCTAATTTCAGTTCGTCAAGAACTACCAGTTTGTTTTCCTGTACTCTGCTTGTCAGAGCGGATTTAAGAGCCAGTCTTCTTTCTTTTTTATTCATTTTGAAAGAGTAGTCTCTTGGTGTTGGAGCAAATACAACTCCGCCGCCTGTCCACTGTGGAGCTCTTGTTGAACCCTGTCTTGCATGACCGGTTCCTTTCTGTCTCCAAGGTTTTCTTCCACCGCCGCTTACTTCAGAGCGGGTTTTTGCTTTCTGAGTTCCCTGACGATTATTTGCAAGCTGACGTACCACTGCCAGATGAACAAGATGCTCGTTCACTTCAACGCCGAACACTGCATCGTTCAGTTCCAGTGTGCCAACTTCATTGCCTTCCATATTATAAACAGATACGTTTGACATCTGTGTGATCCTCCTTTCAAGATTCATGCCTTACGGCATCGGGTCCACTTTTCCGTTCAATTACTTTCCGGATTTAACTGTCTCTTTGATTGTTACTAAAGATTTCTTAGGACCTGGTACAGCGCCTTTAACCAGCAACAGATTGTTCTCTGTATCAACTTTGATGATTTCCAGATTCTGAACTGTTACTTTCTTGTTACCCATGTGACCAGCCATTTTCTTTCCTTTGAATACGCGGCTCGGATCAGATGCAGCACCGTTGGAACCTGCATGACGATGATATTTAGAACCATGTGCCATAGGTCCTCTGGACTGACCATGTCTCTTGATCGCGCCCTGGAATCCTTTTCCTTTGGAGATTGCAGTAGCATCTACTTTTTCTCCTGCTGCGAAGATATCAGCTTTGATTTCCTGAGCTACTTCATAGCTTTCAGCATCCTCGAAACGGAATTCGCGAACGAATCTCTTATAAGAAACGCCTGCTTTGTCGAACTGTCCTTTCATTGGTTTGTTAACCAGTTTTTCTCTCTTGTCAACAAAACCAACCTGTACTGCACTGTAACCATCGTTCTCAACTGTCTTAACCTGAGTTACTACGCAAGGACCTGCCTGCAATACAGTTACCGGAGTCAATACTCCATCTTCGTTGAAAATCTGAGTCATTCCAACTTTTGTAGCTAAGATTGCTTTCTTCATTCTTTTTACCTCCTGCTTAATCTACAGCGGAACACCATTCGGTGTTCATCCTAGAACAGCCGATATAACTGGAACACTATGACCCTGATGGGATGTTGATTCCTCATAAGAATGTGTTGCTTCTATATCAAACCCTTCTGGATAGTTAGCTTTTCGATGAAATTATTTGTTTTTCATCTTGATATCGATGTAAACACCAGCCGGCATCTCCAGTCTAGCCAGAGCATCCACAGTTTTCTGTGTCGGCGCGATGATATCGATCAGTCTTTTATGAGTTCTCTGCTCAAACTGTTCTCTGGAATCTTTATATTTGTGAACCGCACGTAAGATAGTTACTACTTCTTTCTTAGTGGGAAGTGGTACAGGTCCACTCACTACAGATCCGTTCTTTTTTACAGTTTCGATAATTTTGCTTGCAGATGCATCAACCAGCTGATGATCATAAGCTTTTAATGTGATTCTCATTACTTGACTTGCCATAAAAAAAGTCGCCTCCTTTTCGCACTTTACGAGTACGACAAGCGGTGACTGTACACTTACCCGTGTGTGTCTTGCTGATCTTCACACGGTCTCCGCCTTCTTTCAGCGGACTTACCTATTTTGTATACAGTGACTTGTCGCCAGTTTCTTAACTTGACATTCGCTCCACGGAAAACCTGCAATCTCTGCAGCAACCTCACGCTTCATCGCTATCAATGTCACAACACGAGTTATTATAAACGAAACCCCTGGCAAATGCAAGGGGTTTCTTAAAATTTTTTTACTTTTTTACAAAATACCTTTATCTTATAAAATATCGGAATAATCCAGAAGGGTTACTCCACTGATCTCATCTTCCACCACTTCAGGCTCATCTCCTGCTTCTTTTGCTTTATTGATCAGTTCATCTTTTGTATAGGAAGGAATTGCAAAACGAATATTCCCGTCTGTCTCTGCTTCTTCTTCCTTTTCTTCCTCCATCTGCACTGTCATTTCCTCTTCTTTTGCAGTTTCCTGAACCTCCTGAGGATTTTCTTCCTGTTCATTCATCATCTGCGCGATATCTGCTGCCAGAATATTTTCTGTCTCTTCAAAAAGATTTCCTGTTTTCTCAGAAGTATCTTCCACATTTTCCTCTGAGCTTTCCTCTTTGCCGTTCTTTTCCTCTTTCTTTTCCGCCTTCTTTGCAGCTTTTGCTTCCGCTTTTTCTCTCTTCGCCTGAGCTTTCTTCAATTTTTTCTGCTCTCTCTTGCTCAGTTGAACTTCTGTCTCTTCATCTTCCTCTTCTTCAAGGTCTTCATCGTCTTCATTATCTTCATTATCTTCATCATCTTCGTCGTCTTCATCATCTTTTTTCCAGATTTCTGCCAGAACGAACAATATAATCACAAATACTACTGATAAACCGACAATGATCAATCCCTCTGTCGTCCTCAGCGCCATAGAAACATATCCCACAAAGGGAACCGTCAATATAACTTTTTTCATCGTTGTACTGACTGTATGCTCAATAGTACCTCCGTCTGTACTCAGCTCGTCTTCCAGAATGCAATTATTTCCATCCACACTCTGTACCTTGTATACATACTGTCCTTCTCCTTCACTCAGAAGAACCTTGCTTCCTTCTCCCGGATTACCTTTCAAAGCCACCGCATAGGTCACTGAACCCATGGATAAATTAGTATCCATCCCTTCATCATCTACGATCACTGTGGTAACGCCTGCAAATGGCGGTATTAAAAGTCCCCCCGCTACGATAATGGCCAAAATCAGAATACTATTCACAAGTACTTTCAAAAACTTCGACATACTTACTCTCCTCATCTTGCTGGAATTTAAATTCAACTGCCCTCATTATATCCTTTTTCCTCTTCTTCTGCAACCCGTTTTAAAAAATGTAAGGTTTTTTCATTTTTCCGTTGAATATCATTTTCTTCTTTATTATAATGGGGTCATTCCCAATGGAGGTAAAAGAAACTATGCAACCTACAATCAAAATGATTGAAGATTTTTCACTGAACGCCTGGCCGTCTCACCAGATACAGCTTTATGACGGCTGGCTGCTTCGTTTTTCTTATTTTTATACACACAGAACCAACAGTGTGGAACAGATTGGAATTTCCACCATTCCCCTGGACGAAAAAATCGATTTTTGCGAACAGGCGTATCGCCGTTGGGGAACACCAGCCATTTTTAAGATAACTCCCCTTTTAGATGAATCTTTCGAATCCCTGCTGATTCAGAGAAATTATCTTGTACAGCATATTACAGAGGTAATGGTTTTAGATTTTCAGAGCTATGTTCCCCATACTCCATCCAATCCGGTCCAGATAGATAAAATCATTCCTCCCCGGTGGATCAACAGTCTCTTCGCTTTGAAAGGAACAACCAGCGCGATTCATCGCCAGATTGTCCCTTCCATGTACCAGGCCATCCCAAAAGATACCCTTGCCGCATCGATTATCGATGAAAAGGGACAGATTATTGCCATCGGTCTGGGAATTCTGGACCGCTCTTACATGGGGATTTATGCAATCCATGTACATCCTCATTATCGTGGTCTCCATTACGCCCGTTCTGTCTGCTCTTCTCTTCTCAATCTTGGAAAAGAAATGGGACTGGAAGGCGCTTACCTTCAGGTTGTCCACGGTAATACACCTGCAAAGAATTTATACACCTCTCTGGGATTCCGGGATTTTTACAAATACTGGTTCCGTGTTCTGGAGCTTTTTTAAAAGGAGGCTATTTTGGAAATATTACATTTTATCGCACAATATCGTACACCCTTTTTTGACACTCTTTTTCAGACCATCACCCTGTTTGCCCAGGAAACTCTTGTTGTGGTCATTATCTGTTGGCTTTACTGGTGTCTGGACAAACGCAAAGCCTATATTCTTGGTTTTACCTATTTTCTCTCCGGACTTCTTATCCAGGGATTAAAGATAACTTTCCGTATTCCCAGACCCTGGGTGCTGGATCCTGAGTTTCATCCTGTCTCTTCCGCTTTATCGGGAGCCACCGGATACTCATTCCCCAGCGGTCATACCCAGAGCGGTACCGCGCTTTTCTCAACTTTAGGTTTTGCTTCCAGAAAATATACATGGAAATTTTTCTGTTTCTTTTTCATGATACTTATCGGATTCTCCCGCATGTATCTGGGCGTACACACTCCCAAAGATGTATTGGTTTCCATGCTTCTTACATTGGGTATTTCTGCTTTCATCTGGTACAAAGCCGGCCCGGTTCTGACCCACGCTGCCTATACCAAAAAAATATCTCTGGGACTTTTGGGGATATGTCTTTTTCTGGGAATTTACACAGCCTATTTATATATGACACAAACCGCCGATCCGGAAATGGCGGAAGATGCGTTGAAAGCCTGTGGCGCCGGACTGGGATTTGCCGTTGGATATTATCTGGAATGTACTTATATTCATTTTTCAGTTCCCAAAGAAACCAAGCAGAAAATAATCCGCTTCAGCGCCGGATTACTTTCCGTTCTGATTCTCATGGGCTTGTTTGAACTTACTTTAAAGAAATTTCTGATTGGAAGTATCCTTTCTTATTTTCTTTTGATTTTATGGATCGTTGCAGGTTATCCGGCTCTTTTCTCCCGCAGGAAAAAAGCTGATAAATAAAAGAAAAAGCTGCCGGCTTCTCAGGCGGATATCTCACATATATCCCCTGCCAAAGTCAGCAGCTTTTTCTTTCCACACACTATTTATTTGTAAGATACTTCTCGATTCCAGCTATTGCAGCTTCTTCATCAGCGCCTTCTGCACTGATCGTAACGCTTTCGCCCACATTCAGTCCCAGGGTCATCATACCCATAATGCTTTTTGCATTTACCCGTCTGTCCCCGTTTTCCACCTGAATCCTACTCTCATACTGGCTTGCCACCTGTACCAGCATGGCCACCGGGCGAGCTTCTAATCCATTGGAAATCTGAATTGTTATCGGTTTCTTAATCATAATAATCCTCCTTATTTCCTCGCAGTTCCTCTGCAATACTGCTCAATTTACGCAATCGATGATTAACCCCTGATTTTCCCACCGGAGGCGATAACATCTCCCCCAATTCTTTCAAGGTCGCATCCTGATGCTGCAGCCTAAGAACTGCCATTTCCTCCAGCCCTTTTGAAAGCTGAGAAAAACCTATGTGTGTTTCAATGTACCTGATGTCCTCTATTTGTTTTACTGCTGCCGATACTGTTTTGGTAATATTGGCAGTTTCGCAGTTGACCTTACGATTCACATTATTACTGATTTCTTTTCTTATCCGGATATTTTCCAGATTCATCAAAGAAATTCCCGCTTCCATCAGGCCAAGAAGCTCTACAATCTGTGAACCTTCTTTTAAATACACCACTTGATTCTTCTTTCTGTTAATGATCCTTCCGTCCAGTTCAAAATCTCTGAGTATAGACTGTATCTGAAGGGCTCTCTCCTTCGTTGAACAAACGATCTCCAAATGATACGATTTTTCCGGATCACTGATAGAACCTGCCGCCAGAAATGTTCCTCGCAGGAAAGCTCTCTTGCAGCAATCTTTTTGAATAACCAGGTGATTCATCTTTGACAGATCTTCTGCGATTTCCAAAGACGGCGACATAAACTTCGCTGCCTGCAGAACTCGAACTGTATCTTCATGATTATTTACCTGTACCCGATATACATCGGATTTCTTCAAATAAATATTCTTTCGAATACGAATTTCTGCTTCTATATTAAATGTTTTTTTCAATAATGTAAAGTACTTTCTTGCCACAGAAATATTTTCCGTTTGTACTGTCACCTGGTATGCATCCTCAGGAGAAATCGAAATATGGCCGCAAACACTGAGAATTGCGGCAATTTCTGCAATCTGACAATGTCTTGCCGTAGATATCTGTCGGGAAAGTTCCTCTTTCACATCACTGGAAAATGACATAAATCTTTACCTCGATTCTTCTATTTTCTTGCGGACAGCATCTTTTCCTATATCTCTGTGTTCAATCCTCAACCCATATTCTTCCGATTTTGAAAGTCTTTGATATAATCCGTTAGCCAGAGTAACCGAACGATGTTTTCCTCCTGTACATCCGATGCTGACTACCAACTGATTTTTTCCCTCCAAAATATAATTGGGAATCAGGAAATGAATCATATCCTCTAATTTATCCAAAAATACCTGAGAAGCTTCAAAACTCATCACGTAATCGCTCACCGGAGCATCATTCCCGCTCAGGGGACGAAGTTCATCCAGGTAGTAGGGATTTGGCAAAAATCTTACGTCAAATACCAAATCCGAATCCGAAGGTATTCCATATTTAAATCCAAAAGAAAGAATGGTAATCATAAGACTCTTAAATCCCTGATTTTTTACAAATATCTTATCCAGTTCTCCTTTCAGTTCCCGGGTAAGCAACTGACTGGTATCGATAATATAATCTGCATGTTTTCTTAAAAACTCCAGTTTCTTTCTCTCTTCACTGATACCATTTTCTACCCTTCCTGTTCTGGAAAGAGGATGGGTTCTTCTTGTCTCCTTATAACGCTTTACCAGCACCTCGTCATTGGCATCCAAAAACAAAATCTCATATTCCAGTCCTGTCATGGCGATTTCTTCCAGAGTCTCCTCCAGCCCTTCCATAGCCCGGCCACTTCGAATATCAACGCCCAGAGCTACTTTCTGAATACTTCCGGAATTTCCCTCTGTAATGAACTGAGCAAACTTCCCCAAAAGAGGAATCGGAAGATTATCCACACAAAAATAACCTGCATCTTCCAACATCTTCAACGCCGAAGACTTACCCGCTCCGGACATCCCCGTAACTATAACAAATCTCATCTTTTCCCCCGATGTCTCCTGTTCTAAAAATATCGTTTTTAATTGGAAAATTCTCCTAAAAATCGGACTTCCGGCTCTAATTTCACCTGAAATTTTTCATAAACCTTACCCTGTACATTCCGAATCAACTGAGCCACATCATCAGCGGTAGCGTCTCCCGTATTGATCACAAAGCCGCAGTGCTTATCTGAAATCTTTGCGCCACCAACCTGATACCCCCGCAGTCCTGTATCCTGAATCAGTTTTCCCGCAAAATATCCTTCCGGACGTTTAAAGGTACTTCCTGCGCTGGGAAACTCCAACGGCTGTTTGGAAACTCTTCGTTCCTTCAGGTCATCCATTTGTTCCTGAATCTGCTCTTTATCGCCTTTTTTCAGCGCCAGCGTTGCTTCCATTACAATATAGCCCTTTTCTTTGATCACACTGGTCCGATAGCCCATATGTAACTGGGAAGATTCCAATACCAGAATCTCACCCTCTCCTGTAAGAACTGTCACTGACTCCAGAATATCTTTCATCTCGCCTCCATAGGCTCCTGCGTTCATCACTGCCGCTCCGCCCAGCGTACCGGGAATTCCTGAAGCAAATTCCATTCCTGTTAATTCTTCCTGGGCTGCTTTTTTCGCAATAGCCGATAATAACGCTCCGGCCTGGGCCTTCACCTTCTCGCCTTCCACCTGGATCTGATTCATATTCTTATAAATCTGAATCACAACGCCCCGGAATCCCTTATCGCTTACCAAAAGGTTACTTCCATTTCCCAGAATAAAATATGGCATTTCCTCCTCTTTGCAGATATGCAAAATTTCCTCCACCTGCTTTACCTCAGTGGGACACAGATAAAAATCTGCTGGCCCGCCCAGACGGAAGGTCGTATGTTTACACATTGGTTCATCAATAAAAATCTGCTCATTTTCCAGAATACTTGCGAATTTTTTTCTGATATTTTCTTTCACTGGTCATTCCCCTGTTCTATTTTACTTTTCACCACTATTTATTTTTCCCCATTTTTTTAATAAGATCTCTGACCACCTCCCCGGCGATCATCAATCCCGCCACACCTGGCACAAATGAAATACTTCCGGGAACCGGTCTGTGTACAGTACCCTTGGTTTCCTGAGAAAGCGCCGACTTAATCGGTACTTCCCTGGAATATAAAACTTTCACCTTTTTAATTCTTCTTTTTTTCAGTTCGGTACGGATTACTTTTGCCAGAGGACAGACACTGGTTTTAGAAATATCTGCAATCTCAAACCGGGAAGGATCCAACTTATTTCCCGTTCCCATGCAACAGATAATTTCTGTCTTTGCCTCTTTTGCTTTTTCCACTAAAAGTAACTTGGATGAAACCGTATCTATGGCATCTACCACATAATCATAGGACTGAAAATCAAATAAATGCTGGGTATCCTGATTAAAAAATGTTTCATAAGTATTTACTATGATCGTAGGGTCAATATCTTTGATCCGTTCTTTCATGATCTGGGTTTTTGATTTTCCCACCGTAGAATGAAGTGCAATAAGCTGACGATTAATATTCGTCAATGAAACCACATCATTGTCCACCAGTGTCAAAACCCCTACCCCGCACCGCGCCAGCGCCTCTGCCACATAGGAACCTACTCCACCGATACCAAAAATCGCCACCCGGGATTTTCCCAGAAAATTAACTGCCTCTTCACCTATCAGAAGCTCCATCCTTGAATACTCATGCAGCATACCTGTCCTACCTTTCTCTCATGGTGATTATATTCATTATGACATAATTATTTATATTATACTATATACTTCCCATTCCCTGCAAGCAATACTGTGTATTTTTATTTCCCTGTGATATATAACTATTTTTTCATTTTAGGCTGAAAACATATACTGGCCAGATATCCAAAAATCAATGCTGCGCTGATTCCTCCCGCACTGGCAGTCAGACCCCCGGTAAAGATTCCCAAAATCCCCTGTGTATCCACTGCTTCTTTCACCCCCTGAAAGAGTAAATGTCCAAATCCAATCAACGGCACCGTTGCCCCACTGTGAGCAAAATCCACCAAAGGCTGATACACACCAAGGCTGCTCAAAAAAGCCCCCAGACAAACCAGAATCACCATAATTCTTCCCGGCATAAGTTTCGTTTTATCCAACAAAATCTGTACCAGCGCACAGATTAATCCTCCCACCCAAAATGCATGAACATATTCCATTATTTTTTCTCCTCATCTTCATATTCTAAGACCACCGCCTGGGCAATTCCCGGAACACTGCTTCCCTCATAAAAACTCACTTTAGACATCAATGCTCCTGTAGGAACAAACAAAATTCTCTTCCATTCGCCGGAAGCGATTTTAGGAAGAATATACGCTGTCAGTACAGATGCAGAGCAGCCACAGCCACTTCCTCCTGAATGTGTATCCTGAGTCTCCCTGTCATAAATCCAGATTCCGCAATCTCCGTGTACCTCTCCCAGTTCATATCCCTGCTGTTCCATCATGTCCAACAATATCTGCTGTCCCACATATCCCAGATCTCCCGTAATAATCTTATCGTAATCTTGTGGCTTTCGTCCAAAATCCAGCAAATGTTGAAAAATGGTGCTGCAGGCTGCCGGCGCCATACACGCCCCCATATTCTGTGAATCTTTCAACCCGTAATCTGTAATCTTTCCCGTGGTAACTCCTGTAATTTTTATTTTCTGTTTTTTTGTTCCCACCACACAGGCGCCGCTTCCTGTCACTGTCCAGGACGCTGAAAGAGGTCGCTGATTTCCATATCCCATAGGAAATCGAAATTCTTTTTCCGCTGTGGCGAAATGACTGGAGGTAACAGCCAAAACCTGTTCTCCGTATCCTCCTGCCACCATCATCGAAGCAAGGCTGAGAGCCTCTCCCATAGTTGAACAAGCCCCGAACAATCCATATAAAGGCCGGTCCAACTCCTCGATCCCAAAAGAAGAAGCAATTGACTGAGCCAACAGATCTCCTGCAAAGATCATACGCACATTTTCAGGCTTTAATCCCGCTTTTTCAATCGCCCTTCCCGCAGTCTCCTTCTGCATGGCGCTTTCCGCCTCTTCCCATGTTTTTTTACCGAATTTATCATCTTCTTCCACCCGGTCAAAATAACCGCCCAAAGGTCCTTCCCCTTCTTTTTTCCCTACTACAGAAGCAAATCCCTGAATATATACCGGCTCTTTAAAAGATATGCTCTGTTTTCCCAGAAACTGTTTTTCCATCTTTTCAGATCCTCCCTATCACATAATATAAAATTCCCAAAATCCAGGAAACAACTGTCCCATATAATATCACCGGTCCGGCTATGGTAAATATTTTGCATCCGATTCCAAATACCTGTCCTTCTTTCTGGTATTCCACCGCAGGCGCCGCCACAGAATTGGCAAATCCGGTAATAGGAACGAGGGTTCCGGCTCCTCCCCATTTTGCCAGCCGGGAATACCATCCCAACCCTGTAGTCAGTGCGCTTAAAAATACCAACACTATGGAACACCATGCTCCTGCCGTCTTTTCATCCATTCCCATACTGCTGCACCAGTTCAGGATTCCCTGTCCCAACACACAGATTGCTCCTCCCACCAAAAATGCCTTTGCCATATTCTGCCACAAATTATGTGTGGGAGTTATTTCTTTTACATATTCTTCATACTGCTTTTTCTTTTCCTCTGTCTGCAGTTTTCCCATTACGGCCACCATCCCTTTCCAAAATAAATCAAAGATCCTACGCTTTTTCCAAGAGCCATTGCTCCGATAATCCATCCGATTCCTTTCGTAATCCCGGTTCTCCGGAACATAATGGAAAATATATTGACTACTTCTCCCAGAGCAATGATCCAACTTCCTAAGAATATGCCGGAAAATGTTCCCAACAGCAAAAGTCCTGCTTTTCCCAGGGGAAAACTCCCCTGATAGAGGAAAAAAATATTCCCCAAAAATGCTCCCAGCATGGAACAATTTTCATAAAGACGGACTTTTTGCGCTGTCCTGGTAATCCCTGCATACCGGGGAACAATTCCAAGAGTAATGATAAAAGCCACCACGCCACTGGCTATCACTCCTCCGATACACAACCCCAGAAATCCAAGAAACATCTGCGTCCACATTTTTATTTCTCCTTTCGATTCTCCATTTCCAAAATCGTATCATCCACCTGATTCTCATAAATTCTCATTTCCACTTCCATAGGCGTGGGGTCATTTGTGATTTTCCACTTTCCAAAATGATTAAAAAAGAACACCACACCGATCCCAATCCCCAGAGAATAACTGATTTCTAAAATTGTAAATCCATCAGAAGCCTCCCCCGTAAACTGCATATAAATATTTTGAAACAGAGAAGGAATGTCCACATCTGTGTTAAATGTCATAATAGAAAACATAGTTCCGAAAAATGTCACCAGGCAGACAAACAGTACTTTACACCAGCTCATCCACCGACTTTTTCCACCGGGATTTTCATAAGTAATAATAAATTCCGGTTCTCCCATATGAACCACTTCCACTTTATCTTCTTTTTTCTGTATCAGATCCACTAATTCCACCGCAGAGCCTGTATATCTTCCATATTTTCCTTTAGGAATACGGATTACCTGAAGAACCTTACACCGATTCAGTACTGCCGGATTATTACTGGAAAGCTGGGCAATATCCTGTAACTGGACCTGCTCTGATATTACCTTCATATTTTTATCCGTCTGTATATACAATATGTCTCCCACCTCTGTTCACCTCATCTCTGTAGATACCAGCGTACCGCCTGGTTCTTCTTCCTGTCTCTGATGAAAGAAAATCACACTGACAGCCAAAGCTCCTGCAAAAATAACCGCAAGAATCCATATTAATTTTTTTCGTCCTGTCATACTGTTTCCTGCCTTTTCTTTGAAATCGGATAACCATCCGCTATGGAACTAGTATGTGCATAAATGTAAAAAAAATACAAAAGGATGATTCCGAAAGATACACCTCTGACGGAATCATCCTTTTTTCCTTTCCTATCCTAACCGGGACACTTTTCTCTCATACTTTCCAATATCTTTTTCTCCAGTCTGGAAACCTGTACCTGAGATATTCCCATTTCTTTTGCAATCACCGCCTGGGTCTTTTCCTGAAAATATCGTTTATAAATCAGCTCCCTTTCCTTTCCCTCCAGACTGCCCAATAACTCTTCCAAAAACAGTTTATCTACCACCCGTTCATTCAGATTTTCCTTCTCTACCAGCTTATCCATCAGAGAGATATCCCCTCCCTCTCCGTGAAAAATAACCTGCTGCAAAGATTCCACCTGAGAACCGGATTCCATCGCCAGAGCCAGTTCCTCCACCGGTAATTTCATTTTTCCGGCAATCTCCTCCATCGCCGGTTCCCGTCCTGTCTCTTTTTCCAGTACCTCTCTAATATGATATGCTTTTCCTGCAATCTCTTTTAACGATCTGCTCACCTTTAAAATACCGTCATCTCGCAAAAATCTTCGTATTTCCCCCGCAATCATAGGAACGGCATATGTAGAGAATTGAACATCGTATTCCGTATTGAATTTATCCACTGCTTTGATCAACCCAATACTTCCAATCTGAAAAAGATCCTCTGTTTCTACTCCCCGATTTTGAAATCGTTTCACAATACTCCATACCAGCCCAATATTTTCTTCTATCAGTATATCCCTTGCATTTTTATCCCCTTGGTGTGCCAGCTTCAACAAAGCAAGGGTATTTTCCATATAACCTCCCCTCTCAGGCAAATGCGCTGCCATGATTTCCAATGGTTTTTTCCATATACACCACGGTTCCTTTTCCCACCTGAGATTCCACCTGGATTTTGTCCATAAAAGCTTCCATAAAAGCAAAACCCATACCTGATCGTTCCAGTTCCGGACAGGTGGTAAACATCGGTTCCATCGCCTTTTTCACATCTGCAATTCCTTTTCCCTCATCCTTTACCGTCACATAAATAGTCCTTCCTCTGATACAACAATCTATTCTTATTTTTTTTACCTGACTCTCATATCCATGAATAATAGAATTTGTAATTGCTTCGGAAACGGCAGTTTTTATATCCGCCACTTCTTCCAATGTGGGATTTAGCTGCGTACAAAATGCCGCTACCGCCACTCTTACAAACCCTTCATTGCAGGAACGGCTGTCAAATACAATGGTCATCTCATTTTTTTGTTCCATGATCCTATCCCCCTATTCTCCCTGATTCCAAAAATGTTCTCTGTCAATACCAATTACTTTCGTCAGTCCTGACAGCTTTAATACCTTGTATACCCTGTCATTTACGTGTGTAGCCATTACTCCCCCTCCTAAAAGCCGCACATTCTGGTATCTCCCCATGATCACGCCGATTCCTGAGCTATCCATAAATTCTGTATCCCGAAAATCAAATTCCACCTGATTAATATTTCTTTCTGCAATAATCCTGTCTGCTTCCATGCGAATTGTCTGTGCAGTATGATGATCTAATTCCCGAGGCATTCTGATAATCAAAACCTTTTGTTTTATTTGAAATTGCTCCATACATATCATCCTCCTTTTCCCTTTCCTTTTCCTCTGTAAAAAAATACGGGGATATGCATATGCATATCCCCGCTTTAGAGGTTTCTCTTATTCTGTAATCATTCTAAAGTTCCACCATAACCGGTATTCGCTGGTGAATTTCCATTTGTCCCTTCCGTGTCGCTCTCCGGCTGATTTCCGGTAGTTCCCTCCGTATCTCCTGTGGGCTGATTTCCATTAGTTCCTTCCGTATCTCCTGTTGGTTCAGAAGTACCGGATGATGTGACTCCTGACTTCATAAGCGCTTCATTGTCAATATATTTCTGCGCTGTAGACGCCCTCTTGGTTCCCGGAAACTTGTCTATAATAGACTGGAATGTTTCCTTTGCCTTTTCAAAATCACCGCTCATCCGATAAGAATGTGCCAGAAGATTCCACACTTCACCATCCGTATCATCCAGTTCCAGCGCCTGCTTAAAGGAATCAATAGCGGAAGTATAATCTTTCTGATAAAATGCCACTTCTCCCTGGGTTTTCATTTCTTTTTTCATCGTAGATTTTACATTGGCATAGATTGAATCATATATCTCTTTTGCATCCACCGATAAAAGATCTGAATTCACATTCTGCAGTACATTGGCGGCAGAAGTATGATTGCCGCTTTGAAAAGCCGCATAAGCTTTGATCAGATTTTCATAAGTAGTAACTTTGTCCTCTGCCTGTTGAATCTGCTCCTGTGCAGAAGTCACTGTTTCTTCCGACTGGGTAATCTTTTCTTCCATTTTTTTCAGTTCTGCCGATTGGGTAGCCATAGTGTTACTATAACCCACCACTTTTTCATTGGTCTCTCTGTTAATCTTCTGAGTATTAGCCGGTACCATCAAAAACCACACCAGACAGGCTCCTACCAGAAAACCAAAGCCCAGATTCAACAAGGTAGCAGCCATAGAGCTTTCCCTGAACGTGGGCGGCTGTATCACCAAATCATTGTCCGATATATAAGCAACGGACTGTCCTTTTTCTATCTTTACCTTATCTTTGCCGCCAAATCCCCACCTTCTCGGCTCCAGACTGGTCATTGTTCCCGTCTGTTCATCCACTTCTTTCAAAAAACGAAGGGTGGTAGAGTTTGTTTTATCAATTTTGGCCGCTTTTTTCAGGATTTTTCTTGCTTTCTCATATTCTTCCTGTTTCAGATAAATCAAAGCCAGAAGATGATACCCTTTGATCAGTTTTGGATTCTGATTTAAAATCTTCTTTAACTGGATCACCGCCACATCTTCACTTCCTCTGCGGCAGCACTGCAGACAGTCGTTATATTTCTTAATCGTCTGATTGATCACATCCAGCTTATTTGCATTTTCCTGCAATCGGTCAATATATTCGGAGGCAATATTATTTTCCGGCATGATATTCTTACTGATCACCCATTCACTTAATGCCGCCACCGCTTCACCGGTCTCAAAATACACCAGTCCCAGAAGATTTCTGGCCTGAATATTTAACTTGTTATACTTCAGACTCCTCTTTAATAAATCAATTGCCCCGGACAAATCACGGATTTGTGCTTTATCTAATCCCTGATTATAGTACAGATTAGACAGATACCAGACTTTTTTCTGAACTTCCACATTAAATCCACAACTGGGACAGTAAAATGATTTATTCAGCGGAGCGCCGCAATTCATACAATTCATCGAATTCCCCTTATTCTTTTCGTTTCTGTCCATCTGTGGTCTGCATTTCTTTCAGAATATCAATGATATCTGTAAGATCTCTGGTGTATATAGCGCTTTCCACCTCGTCCACATCCAAACAGGGTTTGAATTTCTTCAGTTCCTCTTCGTAATTAATCATATTCTTTCTCCTTATCCCTCTTTTGCGCCAGATAAGCTTTAATTTCCCCTACCAGGTATAAAGATCCTACGCAAAACAGCATTCCATCCCCTTTCATGGCACAGGCTTCTTCAAAAGCCTTTCCCACATCCGGCTCTCCTATAACATTGTCGCATCCATTCTCTCTGAAAAGCTGTGCCAGTTCTTCTGCCGGTACTACCCGGTTTCCCCAAATCTGAGTAGCCACTACTCCTGCGGGACGAATATTTTCGCACACTGTATGAATCATTTCCTGGTAATCTTTATCGCACACTGCTGAAAACAACAGCGTAATCGGATACTTTTTACCGAAATGACAGGCGGTTTCCATAAATCGTTTTACACCGTCTGCATTGTGAGCGCCATCCACAATAACCCCGGCAAGAATCGTCTCCATTCTTCCTTCCCAACGGGTACGCGCCAGTCCCTGTATCAGTTTTTCTCTGGAAATCCCGTGATCTTTTCTGAGCATCTCCATAGTAAAAAATGCCAGAGAAGCATTCATCATCTGATACGCTGCGATATAAGGAATGAAAAGTTCAACTTCCTCCGGTTCATTTTTCTCATATCCACATCGGAACATAAAATCTATTCCCCGGGAAGTATTTTCCACCATACGATACATCTTCTCTGTCATTGCGTAAGAAGGAGAACCCAATTCTTCCGCTCTGGCTCTGATTACCTTTGCAGCTTCCTGATTATGTCCATCATAAATTACCGGAACCTGTGGCTTGATGATGCCTGCTTTTTCTCCTGCAATCTCCCCAATAGTATTTCCCAGGTATTCTACATGATCCAGACTGATGGAAGTGATAATACACGCCAGCGGTTTATCCACCGTATTCGTAGCATCCAGCCGTCCGCCCAGACCTGTTTCCAAAATCACATATTCCACATCTGCATCCTGAAAAATCACCATACACATCAAAAACAGAGTTTCAAAATAGCTGGGATGATCCAGTCCTTCCTCCATGGCTTCATCAATAATCTCTTTTACCCGGTCAAAAGCCCAGACAAAAACATCGTCGGAAATCATCTCACCATTGATCTTAAATCTTTCATTGATTTTTACCAGGTGAGGAGAGGTAAATAAACCTACTTTGTACCCACCCATCCGCAGCATGGAATCCAGATAAGCACAGACGCTTCCCTTTCCATTTGTTCCTGCCACATGGATCACTTTTCGCTCATTCTGAGGATCTCCCAGACGATGCAACAGATTTTTTGTATGATCCAGGGGATTCTTTGACGTAAATTTTGGTATCTCTTCGATATAATCAACTATTTCTTTATAATTCAAAACTACCACCACTTTATCTAATGTATTTGTTACCGTATAATCGGTACTTTTACATTATATAATAGTGGTGGAAGTTGTCCAGTCCTAAACGTATGTTTTTTAACTTCTTTTTATGGGAAACTTTTCATTTTTTCCATTTTATCCGACTTTTCAAATGAAAAATCCTGTTTTTTTCTGTCACTTTTCCGGTTCCGGTGTGGAAGCCGGCTCCGGTGCAGGTGTAGCTTCCCCGGTGGGAGATGTTTCCGGTTCCAGGTCAGCTTCTCCTGTCGGCGATACCTCCGGCTCCGGCGTCACTTCCGGTTCCGGCGCCTGATAAATCTGTACATCTGTCCGCGACAACACTTTCTTAGTGGAACTGTTACTCTGCATTGCCACATCCAGTTCTGCCCCAGCTTCCAGCTCCAGATTCTGAACCAATAACCGGGTTGGACTGATATATTTTGTATCTATCAATTCTCCATTTACCTCCAAACGGCTGGAAGCAGTAAAATTCTCACCATAAACAAAGTAACTGTCTCCCCCCGCTGGTTCTATCCGTTCAAAAACTGCAGGATAAATTCCCAACTGCAATGCTGTTGCGCTAAAAGGATTTTCTCCTCCGTACACATAGCGGTCACCATAAAGAATATCATACTGCAGTGACTGAAGATCCAACTGGTAATTTCTGGTTCCTTTTCGAGTCTGATGGTAATTAAATACGTTTCCTTCATGAATTCCAAGACGATTGAAAACCTCTGCAGCCATTTGGTAAGCTGCCAGGTTTTTATCTTTCTTCTTCATCTTAAAATTACTCCACATCACATATTTGGTCTGGAAAAGATAACGATTCTTCATATCTTCCACTTTCAAATCCATTGTGGGAAGATGATCGCCATACATTACCAGAACTACTCGTTCATCAAACTCTTTCAATCGATCTGTCAATTCCTTGATAAACTGATCCATCTCATACAATTGATTCACATAATATTCCCAGGCATAATTCATTTCCTGACTCTCTGCTCCGGTCACTTTAATCGTTGGATCTGACAGCATGGGTTCTGTAGGATAATCCCCGTGTCCCTGAACGGAAATAGTGTAAACGTAATCCGGTCCCTGGGTACTTTCCATAGCTTTAAAAATTTCATCTGTCAAAATGTGATCCTTCACCCAGCCCATGGGAGTGGTATCGCTGATATCCGGCATATATTCTTCTGAAGTAAATGTATCAAATCCCAATCTGGAAAATACACTTCGTCTTCCATAAAAATTAGCCTCATTATTATGAATCGCATGAGTTGCGTATCCCAGATTTTTCAAAACATAAGGGGCGCTCTCACAGGTGGTTTCTTTCAGAATGGATTTATAGGGGTATTCCCCTGCTCCAAAATAACGAAGACTCATACCTGTAATAGACTCAAACTCCGTATTCGCAGTCCCTGCCCCCACTGCCGGAACCTTATAATAACCGGAAGAATATTTTTTCATCAGTTTTCTGAAATTAGGAATCGGATCTTCAGAAAATTCCAGGAAATTGATTTCTGTAGGGTCAATAAAAGTTTCCAACTGAAGAAACAGAATATTTACATCCAGATTCTTTTCTTTGGTAGCCTTTATTTCTCCTTCACTTTCCACAATTTCATCCATAAGTTCTTCTGAATACCCGGTAGGTTCACTGATTCCTGTATCAAACAGGGTGACCGCCAGGCAATATGGATATCCGTAATCCTGATATGCATAGGCAATATTTCCAAAATAATTGGAAAGGATACGTTTTTCCAGAGCCAGACGGGTAGTTCCTGCAAAAGCAAGAATTCCCACAAGAATCAACGGAATATTTACCCAATATCTCAGTTTTCCCTGAAATTTCCAGCCTTTGCGAAACATCCATACAAAACTACACAAAAGAGCGGCAATAGCAATCAGAACCACTACCACCATCACCGGGGAAAGATATTTATTCAGAATTCTGATAGCATCTGTTATTAATTTCAGATCCGGTCCGGTAAACGGAGTTACTCTGCTGGTAAGCAGAAATCCGTTTACACATCCTAAGATAAACCAGAAAGATCCCACAATAAGTCTTGCAAGAATTCTCCGTCTGACCAGATATACCACTAAACTGGTAGTAAAGATCAAAAATGCATTATACAGGAAGATCAAAGGACTCTCCGTCATATAGTTCCATGCCTGGAACAATGAATGGCGGGAAAGGGCTTCAATCACCAGATAAAGTACACAGCAGCCTAAAAACTGCAATGGTACAGACAACAAGTTACAAATCCGAATGATCTGATTCCGGTCTGGTTTTTTCAGCCCCGGCTTTTTCAGATTGATTTTTTTCATATTAATTTTCAGCTCCTATCTACAGTCACCGGAAATTATTTCCGCAACTGTGCCAATCGCTCTTTCACCTGTTCCATCATCTGTGTGTATTTTTCCAGTTTTCCTTTTTCCTCATCAATTTTTGCCTGGGGCGCTTTACTTACAAAACGCTCATTTCCCAGCATTCCGTTTACACGGACAAGTTCTTTTTCCAGACGTGTCTCTTCTTTTTCCAGACGCTGGATTTCCTTTTCAATATCCACCAATTCTGCAAAAGGAATGTAAATAACCGCCTGCGGTATTACAGCCGACACAGCGTCTTCCGGTATTCCTGCCTTGTCAGCCTGAACCAGAACTTCACTGGCATACGCCAGAGAACCAAAGAATACTTTGCCTTTTTCAAATCCTTCCCTCACATCGCCATCCTCAGAAACCACATATACGGTAGCTTTTTTGCTTGGCGGTACATTCATCTCTGTGCGTACTCCACGGATACTTCTCACAGCTTCTTTCATCATTTCTACTTCTTTTTCATCCTGAGCAAAATCCCACTCTGTTTTCCACTCCGGCCATGCAGCAGTCATGATTGTCTCCTCGTCAGGATTCAATGTACAGTAGATTTCTTCTGTGATAAATGGCATATAAGGATGCAGAAGCTTCAGCGCTTCACCTAACACAGTTTTCAGTGTCCATAAAGCCGCTGCTTTTGTATTGTCCTCATCATTATACAGACGTGGTTTTACCATTTCGATATACCAGTCACAGAACTCTTCCCAGATAAAGTCATATACCTTCTGAACTGCAATTCCCAGTTCATATTTTTCCATATTATCTGTAACATCTTTTGCCACATTGTTGAATCGTGACAAAATCCAGCGATCTGCAGCCGTCAGAGTCTCCAGGTTAATCTCGGACAAAACTTCTGCCTTCTCCAGATTCATCATGATAAATCTGGATGCATTCCATACTTTGTTCGCAAAGTTTCTGCTGGCCTCTACTCTCTCCCAGTAGAAACGCATATCATTTCCAGGTGCATTTCCGGTCATCAATGTCAGACGGAGAGCATCTGCACCGTATTTATCAATAACTTCCAGAGGATCGATACCATTTCCCAGAGATTTACTCATTTTTCTTCCCTGAGAATCACGTACCAGACCATGGATCAATACGTGGTGGAACGGGGTTTTTCCAGTCTGCTCCAATGCAGAAAATACCATACGGATTACCCAGAAGAAAATAATATCATATCCTGTTACCAGTACGTCTGTGGGATAGAAATATTCCATCTCTTCTGTTTTATCCGGCCAGCCTAATGTGGAGAATGGCCACAGTGCAGAAGAGAACCAGGTATCCAGGGTATCCTCATCCTGATGCAGATGAGCGCAGCCACATTTTGGACATACAGAAGGCATCTCAGAAGCCACTACTGTTTCTCCACACTCATCACAATAATAAGCCGGGATTCTGTGTCCCCACCAAAGCTGACGGGAAATACACCAGTCACGAATATTTTCCAGCCAGTGAAGGTATGTTTTATCAAAACGTTCCGGAACAAACTGAAGTTCTCCATCATCCAGCGCTTTGATAGCAGCCTTTGCCATCTCATCCATTTTTACAAACCACTGAGGTTTGATCATTGGCTCTACTGTAGTCTTACATCTGTCATGAGTTCCCACATTATGAGAATGTGGAACCACTTTTACCAGAAGTCCCTGTTCTTCCAGATCAGCCACCATAGCTTTTCTTGCCTCGTAGCGATCCATACCTGCATACTTGCCGCCCAGTTCATTGATGGTTGCATCATCATTCATGATGTTGATTTCTTCCAGATTATGGCGTTTTCCTACCTCAAAGTCATTCGGGTCATGAGCCGGTGTGATTTTTACACATCCTGTTCCAAATTCTTTATCCACATATTCATCTGCGATCACTGGAATCTCTCTGTCTGTAAGAGGAAGTTTCAACATTTTTCCGATCAGGTGCTGATATCTCTCATCTTGCGGATTTACAGCTACGGCAGTATCACCCAGCAAAGTCTCCGGACGTGTGGTCGCAATTTCCACAAACTGTCCTTCTTCTCCTACCACCGGGTAATTGATATGCCAGAAAAATCCATCCTGATCCTCATGCTCTACCTCAGCATCAGAAATAGAGGTCTGACAAACCGGACACCAGTTAATAATTCTGGAACCTTTATAGATATAACCTTTTTCATATAATTTAATAAATACTTCCTGTACGGCTTTGGAACATCCCTCATCCATAGTGAAACGTTCTCTCTCCCAGTCTGCGGAAGCTCCCAGTTTCTTCAACTGATTGATGATTTTTCCGCCGTACTCCTCTTTCCACTCCCAGGCATATTTCAAAAACTCTTCTCTTCCGATTTCATTTTTGTCAATTCCCATGGATTTTAATTTTTCAATAACCTTTACTTCTGTGGCAATTGCTGCATGGTCTGTTCCCGGCTGCCACAGCGCTTCATACCCCTGCATTCTTTTAAAACGAATCAGGATATCCTGCATAGTCTCATCCAATGCGTGACCCATGTGTAACTGACCGGTTACGTTTGGCGGGGGCATAACAATTGTAAATGGTTTTTTGTCTCTGTTTACCTGTGCATGGAAATAACCATTATCCAGCCATTTCTGATACAGGCGGTCTTCCAGACCCTTTGGGTCATATGTTTTTGCCAATTCTTTACTCATTTTTTCCTCCTGATAATTTTACATCTATACTTTCTTGTTTTTGTTGCTTTTCTGTGAGCCAGACAAAAATAGCGCTCCAGTAATTAAAAAACGCCCTTCCTTTCCTCATCAGAAAAGAAGGGCGAATATCTCGCGGTACCACCTTACTTCATATAATTACCCGCTTTCGCTGAATAACTATACCTCTCACAAATCCTATAACGGGGACCAGCCGTGAACACTTACTTTTCCCTTTTTCGGGTGTTCAGCATTCCGGTTCCAAAGCTACTTTCCGCATACACCTTCCCAGGACATCTTTCAGCCGATGAACATCCCTCTCTGTGGGCGTTATATACATACTCCTCTTTGTCACTACCTTTGTCTTATGACTTGCCCTTTACTATAGTAGGCTTTTTTTCTTTTGTCAAGAACTTTATAGGATTTCTGGCTCATGGAACAATTTTATCCCGGGAATTGGGCATGAAAGCATAGTATTGGGGTATCCATGCCCAAAATTTTACAAGTTTCCAGGTTGTAAAAGAAATGAATTTTTCCGATGCTTTAAATGCATTTACCCTGTTTCTCTTGAAAGTATACTAAAATAGCTTTTTTGAAAAAATGTCACCACTTTTTATGCTGATTTTGCATCAAATCCCTTGAAAAGCCGAGAAATTCTGCTGAAAATGATACAAAATCACACTTTTCGAAAAAATGTCACCACTTTTTAGCTCGAAAAATGGTGACATTTTTTTAAATTAAGAAAATAGTATCAAATTTTTATTGTTCCTCCCATACTTTTATTATTTTTGGTGTGTTTTCAGAGGCTATTTTTTCGGATCATATTCTCTGCACGCTTCCACATATGCCAGAATATTTTCCCACGGTACCTCCGGTTCCAGTAAATGTGTAGGAGCTACAAAAATCCCTCCTTTTGTCCGGGCGATGTCCAGATTTTCTTTTACCGTTGCCTTCACCTCTTCCGGTGTACCAAACGGCATGGTCGTCTGTGTTCCGATGGTTCCGTGAAAAGAAATTTTACCCCCATACTCCTCGTAAATTTCTTTGAAATTCATACACTCACTCTGAATAGGATTCAGAACATCTACCCCTGCCTCCGCATAAGCCTTGGCACGGATCATGAATCTCCTCTACTTGTCTTTTTTGGTGAGAACGATCCCCCTTGGAATAATCGGGAAACGGATACGCCATTACCTCTTCCAGTGTTTCCATATGCTTCATCGGATTTCTCATATAAGTCATATGTTTTGCCGCCGCACTACCCGGTTCATGGGCAACTCCCCAAATGTCGATATACGTTCCTTCCTTTAAGCCATCCGGATAAAAACGAACATACTCTTCAGGATCATACGACAATTTTATATCTTCTACATTTCTCCAGGGCATTCCAAAATACTCAATATAACTCCTGTTTTCTCCTGTTTTTTCACGAAATGTTTCAATCAGAGACGGACACAGATTAAATTCTACCGGAACTTCCTCAAAGGGCTCTCTCCGCAGCAGCGCCAATAAATTTTCTCTCTTATTCATTTCCAGTTCCTCCTTCTGAAATTCTTTTCATTTTTCCCAAGCCACAATGTCAAAAGATCTTTTTCCTTGTTCTGCAACATAGTATATCGCAAAAATCCCTGTCACAAAATAGCTTTTCTGGTGTCTCCATGTCATTTTTGGTATAAATTTTCCACAACAAAACACTATTCTTTTCTTGACTCAAAATCCACCCACGCTTAAAATAAATACAGATACTGCATTTTACTGCTTCTCTCACTTTTATTGCCATGGGAGGTTTGTTTTATAATTATTCCATCACGTTTTTATCACAATGATACGTCCTACAGAAATCTTACCTCCAACCCACACCAGGGAAATATCGGCTGCGGCTTTATGTTCAAACCAGATGCCTCTTTCAGCGATTCCCTGCGTTTTAAACACTATGGGGCTCTCTATCTGCTCAGTGGAAGGGGACTGTATGAGAATGAATATGGCCGCCGCATTCCCTTATATCCGGGAAATTATATCCAGAGACTTCCCGGAGTATCCCATTCTTCCACTGTTTATTCCACCGGAGACTGGCTGGAATTCTTTATCTGCTTTGATGCAGAAACCTACGAACACCTGGCAGCACTGGATCTGCTTTCCCGGGAACCTGTCATTCATCCCGGACTTTCCTCTGCCCTTTTTCAACAATCCATTTATCTTTTGGACTGTATGAAAAAATGGCCCAATGAAAAACTTCCTTTTTTATATTTGCAGCTTCAGGAATTTGCCATCTCACTGTTTCAACGCTCCCTTCACAAGCAGATGGATCCGGGAACACAGATTCTTATGCAAAAAGCATCCGAACTACTCTGTACTCCTCCCGACTTCCCCTCTGCCCAAAAAGTTGCTTCTGATCTTGAACTTTCTTACGAAAGTTTTCGCAAAAAATTCAAACAGTATTTCCGTTCCTCTCCTGCAGCGTACCAGCTTAACAGTCGAATCAATTATTCAAAAACGCTGTTGATCAACACGGACAAAACATTAAATGAAATCGCCTTACTTTGTCATTTTTCTGATGCATTCGCATTTTCCAAAGCCTTTAAAAAACAGTATGGCATTTCCCCTTCTCATTTTCGCATGATGTATTTGTTATAAAAAAGATTCTAATACATTAAAAAGGCTGTTGCCCTCAGATCTTCATAAATAAAATCCGAGGGCAACAGCCTTATGTGATTTTCTTCACTTTATTTTTCTGCTTCCACTGTCTCCGGTATATAATCTGTATCATCCAATTCATTATCTCTGTCTTTGTGATATTTTTTCCGATTCAAAATATCATAAATACATGGTACAACAAACAGCGTAAGTATCGTTCCATACAGTAATCCGCCAATTACTACCACAGCCATAGGCTGCATCATATCCGCTCCCATACCCATGCCCAGAGCCATGGTAGATAAGCCCAGGATTGTAGTCAAAGCTGTCATCAAGATCGGACGCATCCTTGTTTTTCCCGCCTGTATGATTGCCTGGTGTTTTTCCATTCCCTCTTCTCTGAGCTGATTCGTATAGTCCACCAGTACAATACCATTATTTACAATGATACCGCTGAGCATGACAAACCCGATCATGGAAATTACACTTACCTCCTGCCCTGTAAAAGCCAGTCCTAAGAATCCACCGGTAAATGCCAAAGGCATGGTAAACATTACGATAAACGGAGACAACAGAGACTGGAACTGCGCAACCATGATCAGATAGATAAAGATCACTGCCAATCCCAACATCTTCAGTACTTCTGTCATAGCCTCCTGAATGGTTTCATCTTCACCGGTCATCTCCACAGAATACCCGTCCGGTACCTGATATTTTTTCAATTGCTCATTCACTTCTTTACCCAAAATACCCACATTATATCCGTCACTGACCACTGCGGAAACCATCAGATATCTGGATTGGTTATCTCTCTGAATAGAGTCCGGACTTTGCGTGTCCACAAATTCTGCCAATTTCATCAGCGGAACTTTTTTACTGTTTCCTTCCTGATCCGTATACTGAATAGTAAAATCTTTCACATCTTCCCGGGTAAAGGACTGCTGTTTTTCATCCTGAACAACAATATCGTAATCCTTACTTTCTGTAGACAAGGTTGTAGCTGTCCCCTGTTGAGAAAGCTGCTTTTGAATCTGCTGAAATACCTGCGCGGTGATCAAATTATATTTTGCCGCCACATCTTTTTTTACCACCAGCCGCAGTTCACTGGTAGCCTCTTCCATACCATCAGAAATCTGTTCCAGCCCTTCAACATTTTCAAGGATGGCTGCCACGTCTCCTGCAATCTTCTGTATCGTATCTAATTCTTTTCCCTTTACCTGAATCTGAATACCGCTTCCTCCCAGGGCAGACATATCCATATTATTTGTATTTACAAGAAGTTCACAGTCCAAATCTTTGGTACGTTTTACAATCTCATCGGAAAGTTTCTGGCCACTGAGTTTCTTATCTTCCGATAACAATAAGTAAATAGATGCTGTTGTGGAATCCGAACTGCCGCCCAGAGACATCCCTGAACCGCCGCCCGCCATGGCGCCCATATCCTGGATATCTTCCAGATCCTCCAGCCGGGTCATTACCTCATCCGCCATAGCACCTGTCTCTTCCACACTGGAACCTTCCGGCATTGTTATGGAAACAGAAGCCTGAGTACTTTCCATAGAGGGAATAAAGGAAGTTCCTTTTCTCAAAGCAAGTATGCCGCTTCCAAGCAGCAATACGACCATAAGTACCAGAACCAATGCTTTTCTATGCAGGATTTTCTCCATCATTCGCCCATAAACGGTATTCATTTTATCCAGCCATGGATGGGATTTTTCTGTGGTCTTTTTCAGCATACCACTGGACATAGCCGGTACAAGAGACAAAGCAACCACCAGACTGGCCAACAAAGAATATCCTATGGTCAAACCCATATCCACAAATAACTGCCGGGTAATTCCTTTTGTAAATACAATTGGAAGGAATACACAGATTGTTGTAAGGGTGGAGGAAATAATAGCTGCCGCCACCTGTCTGGCTCCCTGCACTGCTGCTTTTCTGACAGAAACACCCAGACTTCGCAGACGGTAAATATTTTCAATAACTACAATGGAATTATCTACCAGCATACCAACTCCCAACGCCAGACCTGACAGGGAAATAATATTCAGGGTAATTCCACTAAAATACATTAACACAACCGCTCCCAATACACTGATAGGAATAGAGCAGGCCACGATAGCTGTGGGACGTATGTCTTTCAAAAATACAAATAAAATTAAAATTGCCAATATACCGCCGGAAATCAGGTTATTCAAAACAGAATCAACCACCAGATCTATGTAAATTCCCTGATCCATCAACGGAGTAATATGTAATCCTTCATGGGAATCCATCAAACTTTCAAATTTATCTTTCAGTCTGTCAGATACTTCTCCCGTAGAATACCCGGTCTGCTTTTGCATGGTCAAAACCACGCCCGGCTTACCGTTAATTTTTGCATATACCTCTGACGCATTATTGGTCACTGCCACATCCGCCACATCTTTTAACCGGATGGGCTCCAGATCTTCCAACCCCATATCAAAAAGTATCAAATCTTCTATATTCTCTGTATCTTCAAACTTATCTCCCACCCGTACCAGATACTGAATACCTTCTTCCGTTACATATCCGGCAGGCATACTGAAGTTTTGAGCAGTAAGAATCTGGGTAATCATCTCCGGCGTTACTTTCCCATCAAGTTTCGCTTTCTCCAAAGCTTCTTTCTGGGAATCCTCCAACTGTTTTTTTCCTTCTTCCAGTTGACTCTTTCCCTCTTCTATCTTCGTCTTCCCCATCGCCAACTGCGATTGTGCGGCAGCCATTTCAATTGTAGCAGTGATCTTGGCACTTTCTATCTGAGACTGTGCCTGAGCCAAAGAAATCTTCCCACTTTCCAACTGCTGCCGGATTACAGAAAGTTCCTCTTTCTTTTCATCTAACTGCGCCTGAGCCTCATCCAGTTTTTTTACAACTTCCTGCAAAACTTCAAGAGCTTTATTACAGTATTCTTTATTAAAGGACTCTGGAAATGATTGATCCAATACCAGCTTCGCTGCTGACTCCGCTGATTTTTCAGCCGTATCCATGGTTTCCTGGGACTGTAAAACCTCCAGATACATCTTTAATGCTTCTAATGCATTTGCCTGTCCCAGATCAATATCAGGAAGATCAATTCCCGGTATTTCTTCCAAACTTAACACAGCAGTATTCACTGTACCTTCTGCTCCTGCTGATTCTTCTATCCCTTCCTGAAGGTCAGTTCCCTGCTTTTGCTGTTGTGCTGCCCCTTCCAATTCTTCTATTTTTTTCTGCACAAGAGCAATCTGACTGGCAATCTGCTGTTCTACCTTTGCATCTGCCTGGGCGTAGGCTTCCCCAAGAGCAGCTTCATACGCCTGATCATAAGCCGCCTGATACGTTTCATCTTTCACCGGAACTCCGCTTTTTAACTGATTGATCTGTCCGTTCAATTCATTTCGTTTACTGTTTAATTCTGCCTGAGCAGATTCCAGTTGCTGCTCACCGACATTTAACTGACTCTCTCCTTCCAGAATCTGCGCCTGGGCCCCTGCTGCCTGAGACAGACGATCTGTCAATTCCTGCTGACCACTTTGTAATTGGGATTTTCCACTTTCCAGCTCACTTTGAGCTTTATTTAACTCTTCTTCTGTATCTTCCAGTTTTTCTTTGGCCTCATCAAACGTAGTTCCCAATGCAGAAGAAATTTTCTTATTTACCTTATCAATCTTATCCTGCCGCAGAAGTACCTGGACACTCTCTTCCACCTCTCCTGATGTATTGACAGAAGCTACTCCTTCCAGACTTTCCATTTCTGATAAGAGTTCCTCTTCCACCAGATTGGTAATTCCCACACTGTCCAGATCATCTTTCTCCACTGCCGCTATCATAACAGGCATCATCTCCGGATTTAACTTCATAATCACCGGATTTCCCACACTATCGTCCCAATAAGACCGGATCTGATCCAGATTTTCCCGCATTTCCAAACTTACAGAATCCATATCTGTAGTCTGAGAAAACTGCAAAATCACCATAGAAAGATTCTCACTGGAAACCGACTGAATATTTTCAATATTACTGACGGTAGCCATGGCCTGTTCCACAGGCTTACTCACTATCAGTTCCACTTCTTCCGGACTGGCTCCCGGATAGGTAGTCATAACCATGGCATAAGGCATATTAATATCCGGAAAAAGGTCTGCTGTCATATTTGAAAAAGATACAACACCTAAAATCAGGACAAGAATAACTCCTACCATGACGGTATATGGCTTCTTCACACTAAATTTTGATAACATATGCGTTACTCCTCTTTTTTCAATTCCGATATTTCATCGTTCTCAAAAAAGTATAACAGGAAAA
>DETV01000062.1 GCA_002361775.1 Eubacterium sp. UBA3279 | reverse complement strand
TGGGTTCAAGTCCCACTTCCTGCACTATTTTTTTGTCTTTTTACAGGGCTGTCAGTACGACAGCCCTGTATCATAATCATATACTATTTTTCAATAACAAATGCTTCATAAGGACGCAATGTCATCTTACTGCAGATTCCCTGCTCCGGATAATTGCTGATCAGGTAATTTCCCTCCAGAAATTCTTCCGGTATTTCCATTTCCACCTCTTGTTCAGAGAAGTTACATATTGTAATCAGTTTCTCGTCTCCCAGTGTTCTTGTATATGCATAAATTTCTTTTGATTCCGGCAGTAAAAGATCATATATGCCGTAAACAATCAGTTCTTTTTCTTTTCTCAATTGAATCAATTTCTGATAATAATGGAATACAGAATCCGGATCTTCCAACTGATTTTTTGCATTGATCTCGGTATAATTAGGATTTACCATAATCCACGGCTCTCCTGTGGTAAATCCACCATTCTCACTGTCATCCCACTGGAAAGGTGTTCTTGCATTGTCCCGGCTTTTATACCGAAGAAATGACATCATTTCTTCCGCTGTAAATACATTCTGTTCTTCCACCAGTTCTCTATATGCATTGATACTGTCCAAATCTCTGAACTGATCTACTGACGCAAAAGGAGCATTCGTCATTCCCAATTCTTCTCCCTGGTATACATAAGGCGTTCCCTGCATCATATGAAGACAGGTTGCCAGCATTTTTGCAGATATTTCCCTGTATTCCGGGCTGTCATTACCAAATCTGGATACAGAACGGGGCTGATCATGATTTTCCCAGAACAGACTGTTCCAGGCAATATCTTCCAGACCTTTCTGCCACTTGGTAAGAACACTCTTCATATCCCGGAGATCCATTTTCTTTTTTGTCCATTTGTTACTGCCATCTGCATCTACATCCATATGCTCAAACTGGAAAACCATATTTAATTCTTTTCCATCACTTCTGGCATATTTTTTTGCCTCTTCCAGAGTAACGCCGGAACATTCGCCCACCGTAATCGTATCCGCATTGTTCAAAACCTTTTCTCTCATCTCCTGAAGGTATTCGTGAACATGAGGTCCGTTGGCTGGGGCATTGAAGCTGGCATATCCGTTAATCCCTGCCGGAGCGTCCGGAAGATCCGGTTCTTTGGAAATCAGGCTGATAACATCCATACGGAAACCATCTACACCCTTTTCCAGCCACCAGTTCATCATATCAAATACTTCCTGACGAACTTTCGGATTATCCCAGTTCAGATCCGGCTGTTTTTTAGAAAACAGATGGAGATAATACATCTGGGTCTCCTCATCAAATTCCCAGGCAGGTCCGGAAAAACAGGAACCCCAGTTATTCGGTTTTTTTCCATCCTTAGCCGGTCTCCAGATATAATAATCCCTGTAAGGATTATCCATTGACTTTCTGCTTTCCACAAACCATGGATGCTCATCAGACGTATGGTTTACTACCAGATCCATCACCAACTTTATCCCATGATCGTGAGCGGCCTTAAGCATCCGGTCAAAGTCTTCCATTGTACCAAATTCTTTCATAATTGCCTGGTAATCACTGATATCGTATCCGTTATCATCATTGGGTGATTCATATACAGGAGACAGCCATAATACATTAATGCCTAATTCCTGAAGATAGCCCATCTTTTCTGTGATACCATTCAAATCCCCGATACCGTCTCCATTACTGTCTTTAAAGCTTCTGGGGTAAATCTGATATACAATACTTTCCTTCCACCACTTTTTGTCCATAGTATTCCCTCCCTTTTTACTTTTCATATTTTTTAATATAAGGATCGAATAACATTCAGCGAACCATTATTATCTCTTCTTTTTCAGGCAACTGAGAAAAGAAAGAAAAGCGCCGCATATAACAAACATATCAGACAGGTTAAACACCAGACGCCGAAGCTTTTGCCATTTCACATTATAGCTGAAATAATCCACCACATACCCCCGAAAAAGTCTGTCAGATAAATTACTTGCTCCGCCTCCAACCACAAAAGCTCCTGCTGCCTTTTCCAGATTCTTTCCCGGAAGACGAAGAAGCCGGCAAAATCCGGCGCAGCACAGCGCCCATAATGTCAATGTACTCAGTTTTACAGCTTCCGGATGATTTTCTCCCATATTGCAGGCCATCCCTTTATTGTGCAGCTTCCGCAGAAGAATCTTATCTCCCGCCACCTCTCTGACTGCTTTATCACTTATTTTTTTCTCTGCCCAATGTTTGATAATACTGTCCGCAGCAAAAATAGCTGCCGCCACACCTAACCAAATCATTTCTCTTCTTCTCCAGTCTCAGCTTCAGGAACTTCTGTGCACGCTTCCCACACTTCCTTTTGTGCCTCTTCCTCATCCTGATGCGCCGCCTCTTCTTCCGGCTGGACTGAAGTTACACATTCTTCCGTCTGGGTTTCTTCAGAAAATTCCTGTTTTTCATTCTGATATTCTTCTTTTACCGGCATCATAGCGCCACACTGCATACAAAATACAGCATTCTGAGGATTTAACGTCCCACAGGAAGCGCAAATATTTTGTCTCTTACGTCCTGCCAGTTCTTCTTTATACCCCTGCATCTGCTTTTTCAGTTCCCCAATACCATCACAGATCTCTGCCAGTTCTTCATCCATTACCTCGCCGTCAGAAAAACGTTGGAAAATGATCTCTCCTATTTTTCTGTAATCCATTTCCACATTTCTTCTCGCGCTGCGTAATTTATTCCGGAGTTTCTGAATCTCCACAATATCTTCCGTCTTCTTTCCAACTACTTCCGCAGTCTCTGTAATAGTCTGTTTCAGGCTGTTCAAAAAATCATCACCCATAATACTCTTGTCCTCCATTCTCTTATTTTTGCTCTATCTGATACGGTTCCTGTCCCCGGAGCAATATCTGCGGTCCCCCTGTATGCTCAATATACGCTCTGGTAATAACCACCTCTCCAATACTGTCATCTTTTGGAATTTCATACATAATATCCAGCATATACTCTTCCAGAATAGCCCGTAAAGCTCTGGCTCCCGTATCTTTTTCCAATGCTTTTTCTGCTATGGCTTCCAAAGCATCCTCTGCAAATTCCAGTTTAACCTCATCCATATCCAACAGTTTTTTGTACTGTTTCAAAATGGCATTCTTCGGCTCTTTCAGAATCTTTACCAGCATATCCTTATCCAGTCCCTGAAGAGTAAATATAATCGGAAGTCTTCCTAAAAATTCAGGTACCATACCAAAATTTCTCAGATCTTCTACTGTCACTTTATCCAGAATATTTTTATCCTTGTCGTATTTATCCCGAAGTTCCGACTGGAATCCTATGGCAGATTTTTTATTCAATCGTTCTTTGATCACTTCCCCCAGATCCGGGAAAGCGCCTCCGCAGATAAATAAAATGTTACTGGTATTTACAGTGGTGAGGGGAACCATGGCATTTTTACTGTTAGCTCCCACCGGAACTTCCACATCGCTTCCCTCTAAAAGCTTCAGCATACCCTGCTGCACTGCCTCGCCGCTGACATCCCGCTGATTGGTATTCTTCTTCTTGGCAATTTTATCAATCTCATCAATGAAAATAATACCATGCTCTGCCCGCTCCACATCATTATCTGCCGCCGCCAGTAATTTGGAAACCACACTCTCTATATCATCACCGATATATCCGGCCTCTGTCAGAGAAGTGGCGTCTGTGATTGCCAAAGGCACATCCAGCAAACGTGCCAATGTCTGTACCAGATATGTTTTTCCACTTCCTGTTGGTCCGATCATAAGCATATTGGACTTTGCAATTTCCACATCATTACTCTCTTCAGATGCAAGAACTCTTTTATAATGGTTATAAACCCCTACGGAAATTACTTTCTTGGCATGCTCCTGTCCGATCACATATTCATCCAGCCGGGCTTTGATCTTATGTGGCGGCGGTACGTCCTTCATGGTAAATGATTTCTTTTCTTTCTCCGGCTTGCTCTTCTTTACTCTCTGCTTTTCCGGCACCTGATTGGGAAGAGAAGAAAGATCGATCATACTGATATTCGGCATATGACTCATCAGATCATTATAGTTGATATTGCTATTATTCATGGTATCAAAACTCTTCTGCATACAATCCGTACAAATATGGATATTCTGCGGAAGGGTGATCATCGGTCCTGTCTTACTCTCCGGTCTTCTGCAGAGGAAACACACTTTTTCATATTCATCCTCTTTTGTTTTCTGTTTAGATACATCATCTTTTTTATCCTCTGGAACATTCTCCAGTAAATCCTTGTCTTCTGACATCTTTTATCCTTTCTTTATCATCGGCTATCCCGACACTTTTCTCTTATTTTCAAAATTGTTCAGAAAATCACTTTCTGAACATATTATCATTATAGAACACATTCCCGCATCTCACAAGTAAAGTTTTTCTAAAACAGAATACCCTGAAATATCTTTTCCAGAAAAGAAAATAAGAACTTCCCACAAAATATCTGATCATAAACCACCGATTTCCATGGAAAATTCTTATTTTAACATTAAAGTTTCATATTCTGTCTTTCAGTAACCATTTTATTTATCTTCGAGGAACTGTCTGGGTCATCTCACTTCTTTTTCCCAGATTGACGATAACGGTCTGTTCTTTATACGCTCCGTTTTCCGCCCTGCTGATCACCACTTCTACCTCTTCACCGGCTTCATAGTATTCCAGCTTACTTACAAGATCATCTTTTCCGGAAATTGTCACGCCATCAAACTTGACAATCACATCACCTTTCTGGATTCCTGCTTTTTCCGCCGGTCCGCCTTCTTCTACCGAATCAACAAACGCACCCTTGGGGATTCCATATTTAGCAATGGCATCCGCATCCACATCCATACATACCACGCCGATATATGCGGATTTTCCTTCATCTACCTTATATCTTGTTTCCCGATTCATTAATTCGTCCAGTATCGGCTGGGCCGTTACCACCGGAATGGCATATCCCATTCCCTCTACTTCCGTAGCCGCCGCTTTGGAAGAATTGATCCCTATCAGCTCACCTTTCATATTCAAAAGAGCGCCACCGCTGTTTCCCGGATTAATAGCCGCATCTGTCTGGATCAATTTCCCTGTACTATTGCCATTTTCATCAAATACTTCACGGTTTACCGCGCTGACCCATCCGGAAGTAACAGACTGTCCGTATCCCAGCGCATTTCCGATAGCCACTACCTGCTCTCCGATCTTCAGAGAATCAGAATCTCCTATACTTACTATCTTGATAGAATTCAAAGTTTCATCTGACATATCTTTCAAATTGACTGCGATCACTGCCAAATCTGTATCCGGATTATTTCCCTTTATCTGCGCTTCATACACTGCATCATCACTGAAAGCAACGGTAAGTGTCTCTGCTCCGGCAATCACATGATTATTGGTAGCGATTAATAATTCCGAATCATTCTGACCCACAATAATACCGGAACCTGTACTTTCAATAGGATATTCCTGAATTCCCCCAAAGAAATCCCTTACTGTACTTACGCTGGCATTCGTAATAGAAACTACTGACGGCATACACATATCTGCCACCTGAGCCACAGTGTAATTACCGGAGTTATCCACAGCAGCGCCGGAAACAGACTGAGACTCTTCCTTAACCGGCGGTTCTACTGTAGGTACCTGGACACGGCTCTCCGCCTTCTGATCCTGTCCGGTAAGATGGTTTCCAAGAGTGTTCACACCGAACATCACGCCGCCTGCCACAACACCAAACACCACTGCCATACCTGCCGTTATCAGGAAGCGTTTTCCCGTTCCCATGGTTTTTTTCTTTTCCTTATGCTTTCGGGAAGGTTCCGGAGCAAACTGATAGGCGCCATAATGTCTTTCTCCCGTTTTTGGCCCAGCTCCAAAGGAATTTTGCTCATGGTAACCGCCTCCCTGATACCCGCTCCCGTTTGGCTGAGTAGTATATCCCATATTGGGGTTGTTCTGATTTCTTCCATAGGAAGTGTTTTGCTCATTGGTATAACCAATTGTGTCCCGATAAGCATTGTTCTTATAGGAATTCTCCCCGGCATCTGCCGCTCCTTCCTGGCGTTTCTGATATTCCGGATTCACCCAGTGATAGGAGGTATCTGCTTTTACTTCCTCTGTTTCCGGTTCCTTTGTCTGTTCTTGTGGACGAATAATCTCTTCTGTTGTCTCCTGCACAACTGTATTTTCTTCTGTCTCTTCTGTTACTGGAGTATTTTCTTGTGTCTCCTCCTGCACAGAAGCAGAAACTTCTTCTGCCTCTCTTTCATTATCTTTCTGGTTCCAGTCCCAATCGTTTCCCATATATATAATCCTCTCTTCCCGTAATTTTCTGCTTTCTTACATATGCTGTTCTTTATTCTAAAAGATAAATGTGATAAAAATGTGAAAAATCACTTCGATAATTTCTCATTTCTCCCAGTATTTTTTCTGTGAAGTACAGAAACGTATCATCCACCCCGGTAAATGTTTATATCTTTTTCCCAACAGATAACCCAGATATTTCCATCCGCTGTTCCAGATCAGGCTGACCACCAGCCATGGCTTTCCCTGATCACACAGCCAGCCGGCAGTTTTTTTCACCAGCCGGATGCCTTCTCCTTCCGAACGTACCCCTTCAAATACTTCCGGATGATCTGCCTGAGATACCGCCAGATCAAAATTCCGATGAAATTGCTGGAGTGCGGAATAATTGTGAGAATGAATCACCCTCGCCTGCGCCGCATATGCAATCGCCCATCCGGACTGAATCAGTTTTCCCGCAAATATCATATCTTCATTAAAAATTGTTTTTTTCACAAAACCGCCCAGCTTCAAATACGTCTCTCTCTCATACATGGCGCATACATTGGAGCAAAAATAAGCCTTTATTCCCATCTGCTCCAGATCTGACTGACGTTTGATACAACTTTGCTCCGGATAATTAAATTTTCGTGTAAATCGTTCCATCAACCTGCAATCATCTGCGGGAAGCTGTCTGGCGTATGCTGCCCGGACATCTTTTTCCTGCTCCATAGCCTTTACCAGCTCTTCCACCAGATTTTCATTTTCCGGTACAGCATCCTGAGTCATAAACAAAAGATACTCTGCCTGAGACATCCGAGCCGCCTGATCTCTCGTTCCTCCATGATCATATTCTTCCACTTTTACATGGTGAACCTCCATAATACTGCTCCACTGTTCATACTCTTCTTTCCAATTTTCTTTTCCTGTATTCATTACCAGAATTTTGTGAATGGGATATGTCTGCCGCTCCAGCCCTTCCACCAATAACTTCCATTTATCGTCCGGTTTATATACAGGAATAATCACATCTACGGTTTTCATTTCCATAAGTTTCTCTCCCCGGCTAATCGCCATTTTCCCACTGAAAAAACTGCCGCACTAATCATTTTCAGAATAGTACGGCAGTTCTTTTATGATTCGGTATCTGTTTCTCTGTATGCCGCCATAGAACCATCTTCCGAGTGTTCCAGACGGGATTCGTCTCCAAATCCGCTCTTTTCCACAATATGCTGACTGTAGGCTTTCACCTCTTCTGAAGGAACGTAAGAATCCTCCGGATATAAAAATTCATGAAGCTTCACCACGTTGGATTCCAGTGTTACCGGAATAACACAGTCATATCCATCCATGGCCACCTCTACATTTTTTCCATATAAGTGGTCGAACGGAAATCCTGCCTGATCTTCAATATCATAGGACAACATACTCATACCCATTGATAAAATCTCGGTTTTCTTCAAAGTTGTCTTGATCATTGGGAATACTTCATCCAAAATCTTATTTAAAGTAGCAAAATCCGCCTGTTTGGCTTTTTCCACAATCTTATAAATCACTTCTCTCTGTCTGGCTGCTCGGCGGAAATCATTTCCGGCAGTATAACGGATACGGGCATAGGCAACTGCCTGCACTCCGTTCAGATGATGTACCCCTTCCGTTTTTTTCAGCGGCTCATAATCCATACCCGTGTACTCTGCCGTACCTACACAATAATTATTCAGGTGTACAATTTCCTCTTCTTTCAGTTCCACATCTACACCGCCAAGAAGATCCACCACTGTGGCCACCGCCTTAAAATCCACGCTGACACAGGCTGTCATATTCAGATCCAAGTTGGTATTGATCATATTAATGAACTGCTCATAACCGCCATTCATATAAGCGGCATTGGCTTTTCTGTAAATACCATTATGATTTTCATCTTCTCCAATTCTCATGTAAGTATCCCGGTACACAGAAACCAATTTAACTTTCTTGGTATCATTATTGATACTGGCAATGATCATGGTATCACTGTTACTCCGTTCCAGACTTCCGCCGTTACTGATATCCACACCGATAAGACCGATGGTGGTATATCCTTTCATAACCTCATTTTCTTTAATACCCGTATTCACCCCGATATTATCGAAATTCAGTTCTTCAAATCCCATCTTTCCCATCTTGGCAAAAACAAACAATCCGGCCACCAACACCAGTAAAATCACAATCTCCAGACCGAAAATAATCCGTCTTCTTCTGCGCCTTCTTCGAAGTCTCAACTGTTTCTTGGTTAAATTTTTCTTATTTGACATACCATTCTCCCTTACTCATTAGTAGGCATTTTTGTTTACAAAACCTTTAAAAAAGGTCATAGCCAGAATCTTAATGTCCAGTCCCACACTCCAGTTTTCAATATAATACAGATCATATTCGATTCTTTTACGGATGGAAGTATCGCCACGGTAACCATTTACCTGCGCCCATCCGGTCAATCCCGGTCTTACCTGATGCTTCACCATATATCTTGGAATTTCTTCTCTGAATTTTTCTACAAAGAAAGGCCTTTCCGGTCTGGGACCTACCAGGCTCATATCCCCTTTCAGAATATTAAACAACTGGGGAAGTTCGTCAATACTTGTCCTTCGCATCAATTTTCCGATCCCGGTCACCCTGGGATCGTCTTTTACTGTCCAGGCTTTTTTTTCTTTTTCCTTCTGCTGCACTTCCATGGAACGGAACTTATACATCATAAAGGTACGATTATGAAGTCCCACTCGTTCCTGCTTATAAATCAGAGGACCCGGCGAGGTCAGCTTGATCAGTATACAAGCCAGCAACATGATCGGAGAAAAAAGCACCATCGCCACAAGAGAACCTGCGATATCCATCAATCGCTTCACCACCGCATTAAATGTGTTTGTCAAAGGCACATAACGGATGTTGATCACCGGAAGTCCCAGAAGATCTTCCGTATATGGTTTCGTAGGTATAATATTATTATAATCCGGAATAAACTTGGTATGTACTCCGGATTTTTCACAGAGGGCCACAATTTCTTCCAGACGATAATATTCGCTCAATCCAAGGGTAATTGCAATCTCATCCAGTTGATTCTCCGGGAGAATCACCATAAGATTTTCAATCCTTCCCAACACTTTAATTCCTTTATATGTGGTTCCCGCTTTTACATTATCATCTAAAATCCCATGTACATGATATCCCCACTGAGGATTTTGTAAAATACGGTCAATATATTCTTCTGCCGCGCGACTGTAGCCAACCAAAAGCACATGCTTCTGATTCAGTCCCTTCTTCCTGATCTTTCGCAAAATCCGCCGGATCCCAATGCGAACCATTTCTTCAAATACCGTATTAAAGCAAAAGAAATAGAACAACATCTCTCTGGAGAAGTTATTTTCCTTTAACAGCACGTAAATACAACTGATCAGAATCAGCATACCAACTGTATTGGCCTTTACAATGTTGGAAAACTCCAGACGACGTCCCTGCACCCGCTTCGGCGTATACAGACTAAATGCATAATATAAGATCAAATAAAGAGGAATAACGGGAATCATCACCGTCATATACCACTTCCAGGACAACGACTGCACAGAGCCCTCGGCAAAAGGACCGATAAACTTTGCCACCCAGGCCAGCCAATATGAGCCGGCAATGACAAACCCATCAATCACCACATGCATCCGGTTAAAGTATTTTTGATTATCTTTTATCAATACTCTTCACCTTATCTCATTTTTTCTTTTTTTTAACTATACAACAGTTCCCCAAAAAGGGCAACATAATATTTTCTGTCTACTTTTTAAACTTTTCTTACCATTATATTACGTTCCATCCAAACTGTAAACAAATAATTCTGTCCCTCACAGTTACCCAGTCTCTTGTTACAGAAAACGGCGGAATATATTTATCCAGAGCTGCCACTGAATCTTACAGTAATTTCCCACATTCTTCCAGCGGAAAGGATATTTTTTATTTTTCCGGCAGAGGGAAAATCCATTTTTAATCCCCGCCGCATATTCTTTCCCATATCCTTTCAGAGCAAAAAACAACAATTTTGCCCCAAACCCTATTATAAAAAAGGGAAAATTCAGCACAATCTGAACAACGGGCATATTTTTATAAATCATATATATATTATTTCTGGAAGAATACCGGATTTTAAACTGATTATACCGGGAACCTGAAGTTCCGCTTCCCACATGAAATACTTTCGCGCCGGGAAAATACCAGTTTTCATAACCGGATATTCTTGCCCGGTATCCCAGATCGGTGTCTTCCAAATAGGCAAAATGTTCTTCATCAAAATATCCCAGCTCTTCCAGTAACTCTCTCCGGTAAATAGCCGCCCCGCCACAAGAGGAAAATATCTGACATTCATCTCGATATTTTTTTTCCGGCTTTCCCTTGCCCCGGGCATAAGCCCACCCCAGAGCATTATAAAAATTCCCTGCGTCATCAATCTTATCTCTCTCCTGAAATTGCAGCATCATAGCCGCCCCGGAAAAAGCCTTCGATTTTTGAGAAATTCCCTCATATAATTCTTTTAAAAAATCCGGATCTGCTTCCGTATCATTATTTAACAAAACAACATACTCTGCTTCTGAAGCCTTTATTCCTGCATTTACAGCTCCGCAAAATCCTGTGTTTTCTGAAAGGCAGATAAGCTGTACCCAGGGAAAATTCTCCCGGACATACTTTACACTGTCATCCTGGGAACCATTGTCTACAAAAATCACTTCATATTCCTGAAAACTCTGCTTTTTTAAGCTCTCCAGACATCTTTCTATATACTGCAGCCCATTGTAATTGGGAATCACCACAGATATGGCGCATTTTTTATTCTGCATAATCTGCTCCTATCTCTTAAGCCCGCAGAGAGTAATTCCACTTACTCAATGTGAGATTTTTATTGTAACAGGGATCACCCTCTTTTAAAATCTTGATCCACCGATTCCTCATAAATTCGATTTCTCCCTGGAACCGACGGACTTTCTCTTCATTATCTTCAGTTCCCCTGGATTTGGATTCATAATGATACAATTCTACCCGTGGATTATATACCACCAGATATCCCGCCTGTACTGTGCGCAGACAAAGATCCACATCATTAAAGGCAACCGACAATCTTTCCTCAAATCCCCCCAGTTGATCGAAAACTGATTTTTCCATCATCATACAAGCCGCTGTCACCGCGCTAAGATCCATCTGAAGGGATGCTTTATGAAGATATCCGGTACGGGATCTGGGCATATTCAGAAAGGCATGACCTGCAATTCCCCCAATTCCAATAATCGTCCCCGCATGCTGTATGGTATCATCCGGATAATATAATTTTGCCCCGGTGATCCCCACCTCTTCTCTCTGGCAATTTCCCAGCATTTCCTCCATCCATCCGGGATTGATCACTTCCACATCATTATTTAAAAACAATAAATATTCTCCTGATGCATAGCCAGCTCCAAAATTATTAATAGCGGAATAATTAAATCCTTCTTTCCAGGTAACCACCTGTACATTGGAACGTCTTTCCAGTTCTTTATAATACTGGAAAGTCTCCTGCTCCACACTGTTATTTTCTATAATAATAACTTCGTAATTTTTATACGTGCTTTTTTCAAACACTGAATCCAGACATTTTTTCAGAGTATCTTTCTGATCTTTATTGGGGATCAAAACAGAAACCAGAGGATTTCCCTGCACCGGATACTCTACCTGATAAAAGCCCAGATCTTTCGTATGGCTTACAATCCCTTTTACTCCTGTACGGGAAAGATTTCCCTCAATTGCCCGCTTTCCCGCCTCAAAAGCATACATTTTACTGGCCGGATTATCAGCGGTGGATGCTTTGTGGGTCCGCCAGTGATACAAAACCTCCGGAATATGACAGATCAATTTCGCCTGCTCCACACACCGGAAAATAAAATCATAATCCTGAGCCCCGTCAAATTCCCTGCGAAAACCTCCAACTTCTTTTACCAAAGATGTTCTTACCACAAAAAAATGCGTAATATAATTATTGGAACGCAAAAGATCCAGATTAAAATCCGGCTTAAAATGTGGTTGAAAATGTTCGGAAAGATCGGTAGTTACCTTATCCTCATCTGTATAAAAAACATCTGCCCGGGTTCCTCCCTCTTCCCCCCGATGGCGGTTCATCACTTCCACCACACGATAAAGCGCCTGAGGAGCCAACAAATCATCATGATCCAATAATCCCAGAAACTCTCCCTTTGCCATGGCAAAGGCTTCATTTGTATTTTCTGCGATTCCCAGATTTTCCTTTAATTCTTTCATCTTGATTCTGGAATCATTTTTGGCATACTCCTGAAGAACTTCATTCATTTTCTCATCTTCCGGACTGGCATTGGCAATACACAATTCCCAGTTGCCATACGTCTGATTTATTAAAGACTCTATCATCTGGCGCAAAAATTCTTCCGGAGTACGGTAAGCCGGCACCACCACACTGATCAGAGGGCTATACTCCCATTTCTTTTTCTTCTGCCTTTCCAGTTCTTCCAAAGAAGGCTGATGTTTTTCAAACCAGGGCCCATAGGGAACCTCTTCCGGCTCCATCCTCTCGCACAATCTGATCCAGAATTCCTTCGGACCATAATGTTTCAGATAACGCAGCCCCTTCTGTATATTATAAGGTTTTATTTTCTTCAGATAATGCATCCATGTCTTGGAATCCATAAAAGCTTCTCCTTAATACTCTTTAAATGCCTGTAATGCTTTCACTACTTCTCCTGCCTCTTCCAGACTCAGGCTATAATACATGGGCAGACGAAGTAATCTCTCACTCTCCCTTGTAGTATATACATCCTCTCCATGAAATCTTCCAAACATCATCCCTGCCTTTGAAGAATGAAGAGGAACATAATGAAATACACTTAAAATCCCCTGCTCTTTCATATAATCCAGTAATTTTGTTCTTGTTTCCAGATCTTTTACTTTTATATAATACATATGGGCATTATGGGTAGCATAATCCGGTACAAACGGCTGTTCAATCCATCCCTTTTCTGCCAGACCCGCCAATTTTTCATGATAAAAATTCCAGATTTCCAGTCTTTTTTTATTGATTTTTTCCGCTTCTTCCAACTGCGCCCACAGATAAGCTGCATTCATATCGCTGGGAAGATAAGAAGAACCATAATTTACCCAGGTATATTTGTCCACCTGCCCCCGGAAATACTTACTCCTGTCTGTTCCTTTTTCCCGAAGGATTTCTGCTGATTCCAGATACTTTTCATCCTGAAAAAGAAGGGCTCCCCCTTCTCCCATAGAATAATTCTTCGTCTCATGAAAACTGTAGCAGCCAAAATCGCCAATCGTTCCCAGCGCTTTTCCTTTATAATAAGCGTTTACTCCCTGAGCGGCATCTTCAATCACCTTTAAGTTGTATTTCTTTGCCAATGCCATAATCTTGTCCATCTCACAGGCCACCCCTGCGTAATGCACCGGCACAATCGCTTTCGTTTTCTCAGTAATAGCCGCCTCTATTTTCGTCTCGTCGATATTCATGGTATCAGGCCTAATATCCACAAATACACAGGTGGCTCCCCGAAGGACAAAGGCATCTGCTGTGGAAACAAAAGTATAGGATGGCATAATCACTTCATCTCCCGGCTGAATACCTGCCAGATACGCAGACATCTCCAGAGCATGAGTACAGGAAGTGGTAAGAAGTACCTCTTTCGATGAAAAATGCTCCTTCATCCAGGAAGAACAACGTTTGGTAAAAGGACCGTCACCACAGATTTTTCCATTTTTTTGTACCGCTTCTAAAATATATTCCATTTCCTTTCCTAAAAATGGTGCTTTATTAAAATCAATTCTCATAATACAATTCACCCCAAAGTATAAATTAGTACTCCAATGACAATCATGATATTTCCTATTAATTTCCCTTTTGTAATTTTTTCTTTTAAACACAAAAAGGAAAGCAGCATCACCCATACATAAACAATCATATCAATCACACCGCCAAATCTCATCTCTACTTTTGTAAATGCATATGTGTTTAAAAGTAATACCACAGAAAATAGAACATACGCCAGAATCACACGCCAGTTCAAATATTCAAAAATCATACTCTTATATTCTTTTTCCGCACTTTTCTTTAACAAAACCTGGGAAAAAGCAGACATAAAAGTTCCCAAAATCAACAGCCATATAAACTTATTCATATTTCTGCACCACCAAAACTCCAATTAATATAATACTTAATCCTAATACATTAACCCATCTCAAATTTTCATGAAAAATCAAAACAGCCCACACCTGACTCCAGAGCAAACTAACAGTTTTATTTGCGTAGGCCACATTCAACTCAAATTTTTTTATTACACGCTGCCATGCAATAGCATAAATCCCACAGTTCAAAAACATCAAAAAAATAAAAAGATACAACATGGGACTCTTTATTCCGTCTTGATTATAATATATTGAAGCTATTTTTGACAATACACCGGTAATAGAAAACAAAAAGATATTCAAATGTAACTGTACATAGTCTTTGATTCGATTCATCTCCCGTTAATCGTCCTTTCTTTTCTTCTTTTTTCGTTTTATGACAGAAATTACAATTAAAAACACTGCCAAACTATTCAGCATAAGTAATCCATATATCCCATATTTTATATTATCTAAAAAACTTTCTTTTTGATTTTCTTCTGACTTTTCTTTCTCAGGTGTTATTTCAACTTCCAGTGTTACGGGGGCTTCTGTAGGTGTTGGTTCTTCCTTTATCCCCTGTCCCACTTTTACAGTTTCAAAATAATACTGCAAACTATTATTTTCTCCAACTTCTTCTGTCTTCAAAGAATCTGTCTCTGTATTTATTGGAATTGTAACAACCCCTCCTGATACTTCCACCTGCTGAAAATTTTGAAATCCATAATCGAAAAGTTTTTGATGATCTGCCCAAATAGACATAATATCTGTACGCATCGAAACAACAATCAGCGTTCTACCATCTCGAACCGCCCCACTAACTAAAGTGTTTTTTGAAATAGAACTACCTCCTGTTTTTCCTCCAAAACACCCTTCATAATAAAAAGAAGAGCCTTCAAATACCATTTCATGATGGGATCGAAAACTTCTAGTTTCCTCATTCATATTCGTTGGTTCAAGTACATATTCCTGAGTCGCAATAATCTCCCGAAATTTTTCATTTTTTATAGCCTCTTTAAAAATAAGCGCCATATCATATGCAGTAGTATAATGGTTTTCATCTGGCATTCCACTGGCATTCACAAAATGAGTATTCATACACTGTAACTCCTGTGCCCGAATATTCATCATGTCTGCAAAAGCTTCCACAGATCCTGCAGTATGTACTGCCAACTGTGTTGCTATATCGTTGGCTGATTTTAGCATCAATACCATCAGACACTGTTCTACCGTAAGAACCTCTCCCACCTTCATTCCTGCATTACTACTGTCTGGTGCCTGATCTTCCAAACAAACCTCTGTGAAGATTACCTGATCATCCATACCACATTTTTCCAAAACTAATAATGCTGTCATTATCTTGGTAATACTTGCTGGATAACGCAATTCATTCATTCCTTTATCATATAAAACAGTCCCTGTTTCTGCATCCATTACCACTGCTGTCTCTGAAAAAATATCTGGTCCCTGTGGCCATGCTGAAATACTGTTGGAGGCAATAGGATAAACCATATCATTATCAACCTGAGCTGCCATTACCGGAACAATGACCTGTATACACAATAAAACAATTCCTGTCAAACCTACCAAAATCCTACTGCATATCTTTCTCATACAATTCCTCCAAATTTCCTTGTTCCAACCATAGACAGCTTCTTACCTTTGAAGCATATACATCCAATTGAATTTCCTCATCCGTTTCCACAATAACATGCCCAATACGATCAGTACCGTTTTTTAATTTTTCCACCTGCATTCCTTCTTGTACATCTAACTGCCAATAAATCCCCTGTTGTGTTAAACTGTCCAACTTTTCTCTATCTATTTGAATAATCTTCCCATTCCGAGTAGAAAACAATAGTTTTGCCATACATGGATGGAATGTTTTTTTTCTAAAATCCACTGGATATCCCAGCGAACTTTCTATAATCTGCGTATACCAATTTCTATTTTGATAAATAGAAATCAATTCCGGAATACAGGTTGCCCCTGTTCTTCCTCCCATTTCAATAATCCATATTTTATTTCCCTTTACAAATACATCTGCATTAAATGGGCAATTTTTCAAGTTTAATGCTTGAATTGCCAACGAAATCTGCCGATATAATTCTTGATATAACTCCATGCTCATTTCATAAGGGAAAGCATGTCCTATAGGAACTGTTACTCCTTCATTTTTATATGTAAATTTTTTATGTGGAAAAAAAGCTTCTATTCTCTCCGTTCCCACAAAACCATCCACACCAATTTCATCTGCCTGAATATATTCTTCTACTAAAAAATATTCTTTTTTACTAACTCGTTTTACCTGTTCACAAGCATCTGACAATTCTTCCTTTCTATTTATTCTGACAATTCCCCTGCTGCCTGAGCTATCCACAGCCTTAATCATCAAAGGATATCCAAGACTTTGAGCTAACATCTCTACTTCTTTTACAGTCTTTACTTTATAAAACTGAGCTGTTGCTACTCCTCCCTGAAAAAAAGCCGTTTTCATTTTCCATTTATCTGTAACCTTCTGCGCAGCCTCCCAAGAAATTCCTGGAAGCTTCATTTTACCACATATATATCCTATCGTCTGAACAGCTACATCTGTACCTGATGTACAAATACCACTGATATTTTCTTCTTGAGCCACCTTTAAAACAGATTCATAATCTCTTGTATCTAATGCATAAAAGCGATCTGCCAAACTAATCCCTGGATAATCTCCCACTACGCTTACTACACAAGTTTCCAAGCCCATCTCTTTTGCCCTAAGAATCAGTGGTACCTGATATACCCCTGCTCCTAAAATCATCAATTTCTTACCTGTCATTCGTTTCCTCCTGTGTATTGACAGACTCTCGGACAATATACTGAGGCGTATGATTCAATGTTAAAAGAATCTTGCCCAAATATTCTCCTATAATTCCCAGACTCAGCAAAATCAAGCCAAAAAATACTAATAAAACACAAATTATAGAAGCCCACCCTAACACCATAGTAGAATCTACAACTTTACAAATCACTGTTACAATAGCAGCCACAAATCCTGCCATTGCAGTAAATGCTCCTACCACAGAGGATATGCGTAAGGGAATTACCGAATAATTCCAATAAGCCATCCACAACCGCAACAACTTTTTAAATGTGTAATTTGACTTTCCAACTTTCCTTTTATGATGTTCCACTTCCACATTTCCAATATTTCTAGTTACACGATAAAAAATACCATCAATATAAGGATTAAAACTATCGTATTTACATACTTCTGTTGCTACCTGAGCCGTTATAATCCAAAAATTACTTGAAACAATTTCTTTCGGTCTTCCTAATAAGATTCTGGAAGAAATCTCATTCAATTTACTGCTCATATTTTTCAAAAAAGAATTTTTCCTTTTCCCATAATGACCATACACAAGATCATATCCCTCATTTATTTTATCCACCAAATAAAAAATCTGCGATGGATGCGTTTGCATATCATCATCCATTCCCAATACATAATCCCCTTCTGCAAAATGTAATCCTGCCATCAGAGCATTATGCTGTCCAAAATTACGTAAAAGATTGATTCCTTTCACAAAAGAATACTTCTTAGCAAGTCCTTTTATTTTTTCATAGGTTCCATCAGTAGAACCATCATTGACTAATACAAATTCACAAGAATATTTTTCCTGTTTTGCAAATTCTTCAATAGTCATTTCAACTACCTGCACAATAGTTCTTTCAGAATAATAGCATGGAATCACGACAGATATTACTGTATTATCTTTACTTTTCATAACCTGCTCTCCTTCTCTTCCCCCTGCTTTCCATACAATTCTCCCCGATTCAAACAGTCATAAAACAAAGGAGTACCTCCTGTATGCACGAAAAGAAGTTTCTTCCCCTGAATATTTTTTTCTTTTAAATACTGTTGCATTCCCCAAAATGCCTTACCTGTATAGACCGGATCAAGAGGAACTCCTGTATCCCGAAACACCTTTCTGATACAATTCAGGATATCCTTATCATAAATGCCATATCCCCCTTTGGTATAATCTCCTAAAAGGTGGATTTCTTCATCAAAGCGCTCCTGATATTCCATCTCACGATTAGCCATATATGCTCTAATTTCTTGTTGAATAACAGAAAAAGCTCTTGGATATTCTCTGGAAGAAATTAAAATGCCACAAATTTTAGTTTTATCTTTTGCCAAAATATGTCCGCTGGTAAGACCTCCCTGAGTAGCACCCGTTCCTGATGGAAAAAAAATATAATCAAAACAAATACCTTTTTCTTTTTGGTAACTCAGGATTTGATCGTAAGCTCCCGCATAAGCTTTAACCGCTACACCTTTATTTCCTGTTCCATATTTATTCCCGTATATATAGTATGGCTTTTTTCCTTCTTTTCGAAGTTTATTCATAAGTGTTTCCACAGTATCTGCAATTTCTGTTTGATGGCAATAAATCAATCCAGCACCAGAAAGAGCTATCATTCTACTATTAGACGTTTCTTGTATATTTCTTTCCGTTCCAGAGCAGATAATATAACAAGGAATATGCTCTTGACAGCAAAGATTTGCCAAAACTCTGCATAGATTAGAACTAGAATTTCCATACCCAATCATCACATTACACTTCTTGTCCTTCATATCTTGCAAAAATTCCTTGGCTATACGAACCTTATTTCCTCCGCCAGCAACAGGAAGGAGATCTTCTCTCATAATATATAATTGGTTTCTTTCAATATTATCTGATACTTTATAAAAATAAGATTGCATTTCTGAATCTCCTTTCCTGTTTTATTATTTATAAATAATTAGGAGCATATACCAAAACATATACCAATATCCCAGATATTACGATTGCAGCAGATGATAATTTCCAAAATATCTTCTTTATACTGTCCTTTCTTATCCATTTATCCAGCCATGTTTCATACCCCAACGTAATAAAATATACTAAAGGCAAAAATCCCGGCATAATATAGCGCCCCTGAGCCTGAAAATCACTGGCATACGCATAATAAAGCAAAAGCCCTACCGGAATGAGCATTGCAATCACCAGACAAATTCTCATCCAATTCATACCATTCCATACTTGCTCTCTCCGATAACGTTTCACTATTAATATCCCCCGATTGTCTGGTATTCTTTCCTCTCCTATTTTTTGTTTTGAAACAGAAAAATGTTTTCTAAGACAAAAAATATTTCCTAAGACACCAACTCCCAAGAAAACAAGATATACTTTTGTCCACAATTCTGGCATAAAAATATCCATAAATCCAAAAGTACCCACAAAACTTGCCATTACTGTTCCCATCCAATTATAATGCCAACCTCCGGGAATCCAAAATAACATCTGTGTCAATGTCATTCCTAATGACTGAGGAGTTGCTCGATTAGAAGGTTTTAATTCTTCAATTGCATACAATTCTGCATAATAATCAGACGTGCTCATCCCCAGAAAATCTCCGTCATAGAGTATAGCATTTCGAATAAACCACCATCCTGTACACAAAGCAACAATCCCAAGCATTAAAAATCCCTTTTTAAACATTTCTTGATAATTCCATTGCTTCTCTCCGCATTTCAGCATCATTCCTGCAAATAAAAATGCACTACACAAAAGAAATCCATATGCATTATAATATGAAAGTACGCACAGAGACATTGATAAGCCTAACCTAATACATACACTGGTATGCCATCCTTCCTGAACAGCGCAAACCCAACAATGAAAAATACAGGCAGTAGCCAACATTGCCACTGAATCCATGTTTAAATACGTATGAAGAAAGGCTGCCCCTGGAAGAAAAACTACTAAGATGGTAAAAAACCAGGCACTTTCTCTTTTAAATAAGCGTTTCCCAATCCTTAAAGTCACAAACGCCAGTAAAGTTCCAAAAATCACATTTACCATTCGCATAGACAGGTAAAACAACTCAAAATCATCGGAGAAAAAACTGACTGTCTTTGCAAATACTGCTGCCAGGATACATGTTGTCATAGGATTAAAAGCATAGGAAATTCCCCAATTGGGATTACGTATTTCTGGATCTCTTCCATCCGGAAGACTTCCATGATTCACAATATATTCTGCAACATCAAATCTCATATACTCATCAGGAGAAGAATTCAACGGTGCCTTTTTAGCCCAAATAAATAAAAACAAAAACACAAAAACAATAAAAAGAATTTCATATATTCTTTCTTTTTTGTCTGTAATATTACTTTCTTTTCTCATCACATCATTCCTGAATCTCTTTCAGATAGCGGCTCAAAGCATCCTGCCAGGTGGGCAACGGTGTGAAACCATTTTTCACCAGCTTACTTTTATCTAAACGACTGTTAAAGGGTCTTGCCGCTTTAGATAAACCATATTCCTCTGTGGTAACGGGAATTACCTTTGTATCCTTTCCTGCCTGACGGAAAATTTCACAGGTAAAATCATACCAGGAAATATACCCGCCCTCATTGGTTGCATGGTAATATCCATACTTCTCAGTTTCAATCATATCTACCAGCAGACGAGCCAGATCAAGGGTATATGTGGGAGTACCAATCTGATCATTTACCACACGAATAGTATCATATTTTTCACTGAGACTGAGCATGGTCTTGATAAAATTCTTTCCATTTACTCCAAACACCCAGGCAATCCGTACGATAAAATACTTGTCCAGATTATTGGCAACTGCCAGCTCTCCCTCCAGCTTTGTGCTTCCGTAAACACTGATCGGATTGTAAGCTTTACAGTCCGGATCCCAGGGTTCTGTTCCCTGTCCGTCAAATACATAATCTGTACTCAGATAAACCATTTTAGCATCCAGTTTTTTACATACCAGAGCAATATTTTCTGTTCCGCCTGCGTTAATTGCACGAACTTTTTCTACTTTATCATCATCTTCTGCCAAATCTACCGCTGTCCATGCAGCGCAGTGAACTACCACATCCGGATTCACATCACAGATTACCCGTTCTACCGCTTCTTGATCTGTAATATCAAGAGCCACATAAGGCATAGCGGTTACCGCAGAACCATCCTGAACGCCTGTATATTCCGGCGCCAGATCACTTCCCACACCTTCATATCCTCTTTTTGCCAATTCATTCATCACATCATGACCTAGCTGACCGGCAACACCTGTTACAAATACTTTCATTATACTCTACCGTCCTTTCCTGATTCGTTTCAGAGAAAAATCCTGGCTGTCCAAAGTAAGATTAGGATTATAATAAGGATCTCCATCTCTTAAAATCTCTGGCCACCGTTTCTCAAATTCTGCAATTTCCCTGTTGAAACGGGCTACTTTTTCCGGAGTATCCTCCAGACCTCTGGATTTTGATTCATAGTGATAAAGCTCTGCGTATGGATTGTATACGATCAGATATCCAGCCTGTCTCAACTTCATACAAAAATCAATGTCATTGAAGGCCACCTGAAATTCTTCACTCAGACCTCCCACTTTTTCGAAAGCTGCTTTTTTTACCATCATACAGGCTGCTGTTACTGCACTGTAATCCTGGGCGCAGATAATCCGGTGACAATATCCGGTAAAACCTCTCTTTTGCTGTACAAAGCAATGACCGGCAATTCCGCCAAAACCGATAACCACACCTGCATGCTGAATAGTATCATCTTCATAATAAAGCCGGGCGCCCACTGCTCCCACATCTTCTCTTGTACAATATCCCAGAAGTTCTTCTAAACAATCCTCGTTAATAATCTCTGTATCATTATTCAACAATAACAAATATTCACCCTGTGCGTACTGAACTCCAAAATTGTTAATTGCCGAGTAATTAAAAATACCTTTCCAGTATACCACGTGTACTCTTGGATTTGTGGCCTCCAACTGCTGATAATAAGCAAAAGTCTCCGGATCTTCACTGTTATTTTCCACAATAATAAATTCAAAATTTCTATATGTGGAACGTTTTTCAATAGAATCCATACACCGCTTCAAATCATCAATATGGTCCTTATTGGGAATAATAATAGATATCAGAGGTTCATTTTCCAACAGGAATTTTGTTCTGTATAATCCTAAAAACTCCCCTTTTGATACCTTCACCGGCACACCGATCCGGTCATAGTGAGCCTGCACTGCCCGCTGTCCTGCATCAAAAGCATATAATTTACTTTCCGGATTCTCAGAAGTGGAATCCTCATGACTTCTCCAGTGATAAAGAATTTTGGGAATATGATGAATCCTCTCTTCTCCCGCTTCTTCTACACATCGAAAAATAAAATCATAATCCTGAGCGCCGTCAAATTCTCTTCGAAGCATTCCCACTTTATCAATCAAGGTTTTCTTCGCCACAAACAAATGACAGATATAATTTACTGTACAAAGAAGATCAATGTTGAAATCCGGTTTAAAATGAGGCTGGAAAAACTTATGACCATCCATGGACATTTTATCTTCATCTGAATACAAAACTTCTGTTTCTCTGTTTTGATTTAACGCTTTTGCACATTCATAAAGCGCATGGGGGAGCAACTCATCATCATGATCAGCAAATACAATAAACTCTCCCGAAGCTGCCTCTATCGCTGCATTGGTATTTTCAGAAATCTGCAGTGGCTCTTCATGGGAAATCACCTTGATTCGTCCATCTTCTTTCACAGCATTTTCCAGAAGCTCCCGAATGGGGGAATTAGCTCCACTTCCATCCGACAGACACAATTCCCAGTGAGAATATGTCTGTTCTTTCATGGATTCAATCAAGCGAAGCAAATATTTTTCCGGTGTTTTATATAGAGGAACCACCACACTGAACAATGGTTTCCATTCAAAATCCACTGTTTTCTGATATTCCAGTTCCTTTTTCGTGGGAAGATGAGCAGGTAACCATTTGGAATAAACAATATTCTCTTTCCGCTCCTTTGTAAGCTTCTTTACCACCTTATCAGTGAAGGCGGTAACTCCGTGAAGCTTCAAAAAACGGGTCCCTTTTTTATAATAAGTTCCTGCTTTTTCCGCCAGCACCATCATTGGCTGAAGGTGAATCAACCGAAGAGTTCTTCCTCCCTCCGCCTCAAAAATCAGATAAAATTCTTTCAGATCCTGATAATGGAGTTCAAAAAAGAAACCACATTTCTCTTCAATTTCTATCTCCTGGAATTGATTCTGTACATCCACCCGCTTCATTCTCTGAATCTCACAGGGGATTTTCGTTCTGTCTTTTCGCTCCAGACGGATATCCAATGGCTGACCGAAAGCAGCCCAGCCCCGTACCCGACAGATACCGGCTTTCCCTTCAATCTCTATGCTTTCAATATAATACTGAGGTTTTCCCTGTCTTCTTGCCAGTTGCTTTGCTGAAACAGAAAACCACACAAAACGATGACCGCCATTTTCTCCATAGATCGTCAGTTTTTTATAAGATTCCAAATTTTCCGGCAGATGCAATTCCATCTGAATCCGCATCCCGTCCACCAGATCCAAATCCTGAAATCTTTCCAGAGCGCTTACCCGTTCCTGTTCACTGATTTTCACAGGAAGCTCCTGACCATCCAATACCGCTGTCACCGCATACTCTTTCGGCCAGGTTCCCTGCAATCGGTAAATTTTTTTATCCGCCAGATCAAATCGCTCTTTTTCTACTTCAAATAACTCTCGCTGCATAGTAATTCCTCTCTTGCATCCTTAATAACGCACTGAACAATCTCCTTCTTCCAACGACAAATTAGGATTATAGTAAGGATCTCCCTTTTTCAAAACTTCTTCCCATTTTGTCTGAAAATGTTTTATTTCTCCCGCAAATCGCATCTGCTTTTCCGGTGTATCTTCCAATCCCCTGGATTTTGACTCATAGTGATACATTTCTACATACGGAGTAAAAACAATCAACAGATTTTTTTCTCTGACTTTCATGCATAAATCAATATCATTAAAAGCCACTCGAAATGTCTCATCTAATCCGCCAATCTCCTCATAAACTTCCTTTTTTATCATTGCACATGCTGCAGTAACTGCACTGATATCCTGCACTGTTACCAATCTGCCATTATATCCTGGCTCATCTCCATCTGCCTTGCACAGAATATGACCTGCAATACCTCCCATACCAAGTACTACACCAGCATGTTGGATACTATGATCAGGATAATATAATTTCACACCAACCATACCCACATCTTCTCTCTGACAGTATCCTAGCATTTCTTCCAGCCATTCGGGAGTAATTATTTCTATGTCATTATTTAATAAAACATAGTATTTTCCTGTTGCGTATTGTGCTGCAAAATTATTAATCGCAGAAAAATTGAATTCTCCTTTCCAATATACAACTTTTACGTTTTCATATTCTCTCTCTAACTCATTGTAATACTGAAATATTTCTTTCTCTTCACTATTATTTTCTGCAATAATAATTTCAAAATTCGAATATGTAGTTCTCTCCATAATAGATGAAATACATTTTTCCAAATCTTCTTTATGATCCTTATTCAAAATCAAAATAGATACTTTGGGGTTTCCCTGAACTTCAAAAATACTTCTGTAAATCCCCCAATACTTCGTATCTTCAACTTTTGCAGAAATATTCAATCTTTTATAATGTTCCTGTACTGCTTTTCTTCCTTTTACATACGCATATCTTTTACTTTCTGGATCTTCTGCTGTGGAATCCGGATGCGCTCTCCAATGATATAATACCTTCGGAATATGATATATTTTAGATGTTTTCTCACAACACCTAAGAATAAAATCATAATCTTGCGCCCCATCAAATTCAGAACGAAAACCACCTATTTCATCTACAATTGATTTTCTTACCACAAAAATATGACAGATATAATTAACAGATCGCAATAAATCGATATTAAAATCTGATTTCATATTAGGTCCAAAATAAAGCTTGCCATCCATACTTATCTTATCTTCATCCGTATATAAAATATCCGTCTTTGGTTCTTCATTTAATTGCTTTACAATCTCGTACAAAGCCCCCTGTACAACCACATCATCATGATCTGACAGCAAAATATAATCACCATCTGCCATTTTCAGCGCCTGATTCGTATTTTCTGCAATCCCTTTATTTTCTTCCAGCTGTTTATAAATAACACGGGAATCCTTTGCATATTTTCTTCGTATAAACTTTTCGCACGCTTCATTTGAACTTCCATCCGCCAGACATAACTGCCAATTATCGTATGTCTGCTGAGTTATTGAATTCAACATTTCTTTCAAATATTTCAAAGGTGTGTTATATAAAGGGATAATAATACTGATTTTAGGACGATAAACAAACTCCTGACATTTCTCAATCTGTTGTTTAATCTCATCATCTGTGAGCAATTTATCCCGAACCCATGCATCGTAATTGGAATACTGAGGATTCATTATTTTTTTTAGATGTTCTTTAAATCCTCTTACCCCTTTTTTCTGAATAAGAGTCCAATTTTCCTCAAATTTTTCCGGTTTCAACGCATTCCATAATTTTCCTTTTGTGGAAAGCTCAAATAACATATCTTTTACCGGAATTTCTATTTTCTCGCTGACAATGGGATTTTTTAACACAAGATAAACTTTTGCTGTATGAATTTTTTCCAATTCAATCCTGATATTAAAACCAGCCTTATAATCCTCATCTCGTATTTCCATAATATTCTGAACATCTTCTCTATAAAGACGTTTACTTTCCATCTCAAGCCTGTTGCCTTTCCCATCTTCAACAAACAACGAAGTGTCCACACATTTATCTATCCACCACCCCTGAATGACCAAATACTTTCCATGAATCGCCTGTACATCTACAGTATACTGCATCAGCGTTTTCTTACATACCTGTTGCATTTCTTCCACAGTACGATTTACTATCTGTTTTTCTTGATCTCCGATCACAATCTGTATTTTTTTTACTTTTTCAAATAAAAGAGATGCATTTTGAATTTGAATTTGAAATCCGCAGTCTGCTACATAAGATCTTTCCGGAAATGCCTGAATCAGATCTTCTCTTTTTTGCGCTACTACCTGCACGTTGGTTGTTCCCTCTGGTATTCCCTGCACTTTAACGGGCAAAGGACTGCCATCTTCTGAAAATCCCCATCCATTAATCAAATACACATCATCTACTGAATAATCATCTACATCTATACTCCAATATATCACAATTATCTCCCTTATTATTTTGTAAAATTCTTATATTTCTGATAAAACTTCCATATCTTTGTATTTTCCATCGCATGAATCAACTTCTGTTTTTCATCCAACTCTTCCTGCATCTTTCTTGTTTCCACCTGTAATTTACCTATCTGCAGTTGAAGTTTCTTTATGTCATCCTCTGCTTTTTTTCGTTCCTGATTCTGTTTCAAAAACTCCTGAATAAGATATACCATATCCTCTTCCAGAAATTCCACATCAAACTGAATCTGGATCTTTCTATTTCGAATCCTATCCAGTTTTTGTAACAGGCAATACGGGTCTTCCGTATCAAAAAACAAAATACCTTCATTGATTTCTTCTGCATTTGTTACATATTCACACGAATCTGCATCACAACTTATCCTCAGATTTTTCACAAGACATTTGCGAGAACAAGGATCTACACGAAGATATTGTGTGTTTTCATCCACTTCTATTTCGTATTCAAAATGTTTTTTTTCATCCAACGAATAAAAAACCGAATCCTTTTCCGTAACGTTTTCATGTACTGCTTGATATATTTGTACCCGATTTTTCTGCAATATATCATTACTTATATACTGCATTTCTTCCAACCTGATTATTCCCGGCGAAATCTTATCATACATATCCCGTATAGGAATCCGACCATGCTGAATATATCGTTGAAAATTCCGCTCCATTTCCAGAAAAACTTCTTGCTCCTCTTCTGTTATTCCTAATTTTTCCATTGGATACCAGCATTCTACTGTTTTTCTAAAGGTGTGTTCATGAAAATAATAAAATAAAACACGGAAAAGCAAAAAACGAAGTGGAACCGGAAAACTCAAAGTCCATTCATAATCCAACATACACCATTTTTCAGAATTGATCACAAGAACATTTGCAAAAAGTGCATCAACATTTGTATATTCGCCACACACTTCTTCTTCCGAAAAACACGACACACCAAAACAATTTTTAAACTGTTCCGTCATATGAAACTTTTGTTTTGAATGAACAGATTTCAATACATCAAAATAACAATCTATAAAATCACAGAAACCTTTCCTGTCTTGCTTTTCAATAAACCGATCCAAAATATTTTCCATTGATGGATAATCCATATATTCCAACTGAATCCCACCATCTGTCAATGTGCATGTGTTTAATTCTATACAAGTCCCCTGATACTGTATCTGAAGTTTTTTATACCACTCGTAAATCCCCTCTACGTGCTCTGTTGCAGCTACTGTATCTGGATATTTTCTGACCAAACGCTCTCCCGTTTCCATATTCATCATGATTTGAGTTACAGTAGAAAATTCCGGAGATCTTTCATTAGAATATTTGGAATAGATTATTTTATTCATTGTCCTTTTCCTCCAACACTATCTGAAATGAATTTGAAAATTCCTGAAATTTTCCTTCTCTAATCAGACTGTCAAATACCTTTGTTTCATCAAACAACTGCAATCTGTTCCTGTCATAGTTATGGCGAACACTATTTAATTCCCCTTCTTTTGGCAGAAATTCATCTGAATAAATAACCATTGGCAACTTATAATCTGGATATGGATAATAGAAATTTATCTTCCAATTTCCGGTGGATTCTATAATTTTTTCTAATTCACTTTTAGAAAAAGTTTTTACTCCCACATTTTCCAAATATCCTTCCAGACCTTCGAAATAATTTCCTGTATGATCCTCTCTGCATCCGGCCCAGTATTTTAATCCCAAACGATTTTCAATTGCAATCACAATTCTCCCATTCGGTTTCAAATGCTTTTTTATTCTTGAAAGCATTTCCTGATACGGTTTTCTACTTTTTATATACAAATCAGAATACTCAAATACTCCTATCAGCGTAATCCAGTCAAATTTTTCTTCCATCTGTGGCTCAATATCCTGAAAGTTCCCAACCATAATATGGATATTATCACTTTCTCGATGGCGATAGGCATTAATCATACTTCTCTTTTTTGACAATTCAATACACTGCACCTTTTTAGCTTTCTTAGCCAATGCTCCTGTCACTGCACCACAACCCGAACCAATCTCCAGTACTGTTTCCTCACCACTAATCGGCAACCAACTGATGATATTCTCTCTAACATGAGAAAAGTGATACAAAATTGGCCAATTTTTCTCTTCCTCTATTACATTGCTATATTCTATATCACCATATTGTTTAGCAAGATCTAACATATAATCTTCAATTTCACCATCGCAATATAAATCCTGCCCTCCATAAAATTGATAGTCCAATATGACATTTCCTATTTTTTCTTGCATCCTTTTCTCTCCCTCATTCCTTTATCCAAGAATTACCGTAGAATGAATATCGTAAAAGCCAATGGTATTCTTTTGTGACATTACTGTTAAATTACATACATCATACAATCGATGGAATACTTCGAAATCTCCTGATCGATAACCTGTACATCCTAATGCAAGCATATATTCCCCACCCTGAAGCGTCATCTTCTGTTTAAAAGTCACTTCCTGAATATCGCCATCTTTTTTAGGTATTATTGGAGCTTGTTCATACATAGTATTCGTACCTGTTAAATCAGTTCCACGAATATCCTTTATTGTATATGCAAAAATAGGTTCCTTAACTTCTCCGTGGAATTTAATTTTCATATAAATCTGAAACTCTGTATCTTTTTCAATCAAATTTGTTACATTATTGTTATGATCTAAAATGGAAAAATCAATAATTTCAGCAACGCCATTCCCATATTCCAGCAATTCTGGATTTAACGCAAATGATTTATTCCAGGTTTTTACCACCTCTGATTTTGGTTCTTCCTTTTCAATTTTCTCCGTTTCCTGAACTTCTTCCGCCTCATTAACTGCTTCCACAGTCTCTGGTTCTTCAAACTGATTTGCCAAAATTTTCTTATATACATCAATAACCTGTTTAGGATTTCCTTCTTCGACTTTTATTCCTTTATTCAGAAGTACAACTTTATCACAATATTTACTAATACTGCTTAAATCATGGCTTACAATCAGAATGGTTTTTCCTTTTTCCTTAAACTCTTCAAACTTTCGATAACATTTGGCCTGAAAAAACACATCTCCTACTGATAACGCCTCGTCTACAATGAGAATTTCCGGATCAATATTAATTGCTACTGCAAAAGCCAAACGGACAAACATTCCACTGGAGTATGTCTTTACCGGTTGATGAACAAATTCACCAATATCTGCAAAATCCAGAATATCCTGTAATTTTGCATCTATTTCCTCTCGTGAAAATCCTATCATGGTTCCATTCAAATAGACATTCTCTATTCCAGTATATTCCATATTAAATCCCGCACCCAATTCCAAAAGTGCTGAAATCCGTCCTTCTACACAGATATCTCCCTGCGTTGGATTTAAAACTCCTGTGATGATTTTTAGAATCGTCGATTTTCCAGAACCATTCGTTCCAATAATCCCTACTGTTTCTCCTTTTTTCACATTAAAAGACACATCGTGCAGTGCAAAATGTTCTTTGTACTTCCTTTTTCTAGACAATCCAAGAGATTCTTTTAATCGATCCATTGGATTGTCATATAATTTATACATTTTACTAATATTATTTACTGAAATTGCGTAATCAGACATCTGTTATCCTTTCTTTTCCTACAGTACATCCGCAAAATGTGGCTTTAACCGTTTAAATATAAAACTTCCTACTACAAACAGCAGAGCTGTTACTACCCAAAAATACAAAGTCCAACTCCAATGCTCCCAAAACCACACATGTCCCAACATGGCATCTCTGTATCCTGTTACAATATAATACATCGGATTCAGCTTAAAAAGTTTGATTGCCCACGGATGATCTGACAAAATATTAACATCCCACATAATTGGTGTTAACCAAACCCCAACCTGTAGAAAAATATTAATAATTTGCGTTAAATCTCTGAAAAAGATTACCACTGCACTGGTTGCATAAACCAATCCCAACGAAATCATAAATGTACAGACAGAGTAATATAATATCTGAATTGTCTCAGCTCCCGGTGCGTATCCATAAAACCAACATAAAATCAACGCAAACATCACAAAAAAGATATGCACAAAAAAGGCAGAAATAATCTTTACAATAGGAAGTATACTAATCTTAAAAACCACTTTCTTAACCAGATAATTATACTCCAACAGTGCATTAGTTCCACCGTTTAATGCATCTTGAAAGAAAAACCATGGAATAATTCCTGAAACAAGATACAAAACAAACGGATAATCTGAAACATTTCCTGCTTTTAATCCAACAGAAAATACAAACCAATATACCATAATTGTAACAATTGGCTGTATAAATGCCCAGATGATTCCCAGGTAAGAACCGGCATACTTGGTCTTAAAATCATTTTTCGCCAAATTAAAAATCAAACTTCTATTTTGATAAAGTTCTTTCGGCAAAGTAAAAAATTTATTTCGGAATATGAAAATGATAACTGCGGCTCCATCTAAGAATAACAGCATCAAAATGTTAATCAGCCATACGTTTCTCAAAGAATCTTTTTCCAGTTGTGGATACAAACTGCCTGTCTGCATTGGGAACCATATATACGGATCATCTCCGGTTGTACCTACTAACAATACATTATTTCTGTTTTCTATATACTGAATCTCATTTGTCAAAAGATGTTCCGGCACCGAAAAATCAGAAAATTCAACCTGTTTATTTTTATAGGATAAATACATCTGCTGAATCTGATACTCATCCTGTTCCCTTCCCAAATCAAGACGAATCGTGTCATAATTCCAGGGAATATTGAATATTAATTCTTGCATTTTTCCGCTTTTTGTATATTGTTTGATCTGACTCGCTTCTTCTACCGGATTTCTTCCTACACAATAATAAACCTGTATATCTTGCTCGCTATTTGCTGTGAGTTCCATATGCAATTCATATTCTCCACTTACTGGCTCTCTATGAAAAAGGATTAACATATTTAATACAAGCAATACTATTACTCCAACGCCTAACAGGAGCTTTTTTCTTTTCCCCATTCCAAATTCCCTCTAACGATTTTTATATTCTGCGAAACTCTGCCATTTCTGATCTTTCTCAGAAATTGTAAGTTCCTCTTTAGTCATCCCTTCCGGCATCGGCCACTGTACACCGATTTCCGGATCATCCCATTTCAAACCACCCTCATCATTCGGATGGTAAAAATCTGTACATTTATACGCAAACTCAGCCGACTCAGACAACACAATAAAACCGTGCGCAAAATTCTTTGGTATAAAAAACTGCTTTTTATTTTCTGCTGACAAAACAACACCAAACCATTTTCCATACGTTTCTGAGCCCGGACGTAAATCCACCGCCACATCAAACACTTCTCCGCTTACTACACGAACCAATTTGTCCTGCGGATAGTTAATCTGAAAATGTAATCCACGTAATACACCTTTTTTAGAACTTGACTGATTATCCTGTACGAATTCCATATCAATTCCTGCTGCTTTATAATCATTGTAATTATATGTTTCCATGAAATATCCTCTTTCATCTCCGAATACAGTAGGTGTTATTACTTTCAATCCTTCAATTTCACATGTTTCCACTGTTATTTTACCCATAATTATTATCTTCCTTTCTGCTACTTTATTTTATTTTTATTACATTAAGCCTGCAATGCTACTACTAATATTTCTAAAACAGTAATCATTTGAAATATAAATGTGCCTGTAAATATTTTTTCACAAATAGAATTTTTACTTGTGATATTCCGTGGTTTTACTGCCAACATAAGCAACGGTAAAAATGGTAAGAAATATCGCCCTTGCACTCCTGCAATAAATGGATGATTGTTAGGAGTTGCAGATAACCACATACTTAACAAAATCCCTCCCATCATGATTATACAAAAAATCAAACTTAAAATCTTCATCTTTATAGACATTTGTCTAGGATCTCTTCCGTCTTCTGCATAAGAAACAACAGAAAGTATTACAAAACCAATAACTACATACCAAGAAATATTAATTTGGAACCACCCTAAAGATTGCCCTATAATTCCCCCTAAATAATAAGATGTCTGTGTAAAAAATGTTTCAAATACTACTCCAATACTATTATGAAAATTACTTAAAATCTGATTCATTGTATAATTTGTTTCATTTGTACTCGTTAATAATGATTGCACTTGCGACATTCTCTGAAATAACAAAAAAATTAAAACCGCTATAATTATACCACATTTCCATAAAACAGACATTTTTTTATTTTTAGATTTTGAATTTGGAATAAAAAATATAATTCCACATACAAATAAATACACTACTTTACACGGAACCATTATCAAACATGATATTCCGAGTACCAAATAATCTTTCCATTCTACTTTTTCTCTATCATATATCAAGTACATCGTATAACCGATAATAAAAAAACTCATAGAATTTACTATCGCATCATAATTAAAAGATGTAGCCATCTGCAAACTCATGGGAAATAATGAAACAATTGCCAACATCGTTTTTCCCCAAGGTAATATTTTAATTGAAAAGTACACCACAATTAAATAAAATAATAATGATGCACTTTTTCCTAAATATAAAGTTATCACCCCACTTAAATTTAACATCCACCCAATAGCGATTCCTATTGCTTGTGGTAAATGCCCAAAAATCGGAACATTCATGGCCCATCTATCGAAACTTATCCGTGTATTATTCTGATTTCCCTTTTGTTTCATCAAATCATCATAATATGACAACGTATTTAGGTTTAATCTATGCGTATTCTCTATTTCTGCATCGCTTGCTCTTACAATAACATTACCTATCTCATCTGTAGTATCTTGTCCCATAAGAATATTTGCATTTCTATATGCTGTCGCTATATGTGCATGATCATCCGGTGCCACTCCTGGCGGTAAAAGTATAATAAATATAATACCAAAAGTTACTCCTAAAATCAAAAAATAATTTTCTACTTTTCTATGTTCTTTGACTTTCAGAATACATACACCCACAAAACCCATTATCAAAACAATGCATATAGTTATAAATAACTTTTT